>NZ_VPAK01000011.1:0-114834 GCF_013419295.1 Acinetobacter sp. YH12094 | reverse complement strand
TGTCTGCTAGGGACAGCTGCCCTGTTTGTTTCCATGCCATGTCGGTGTCTTTTGTTATGTGGTTGATTATAAAGCATTATATCATTTTAACGAACTTTTGTGTATCTGTTCGTGCAAAGGTTTCTTTTAATAAAAATCTGTTCAATTCTAGAACTGTGTTTGCATGACTATATAGTCATTGTATCGGGATTCGATTTTATGCGTTTAGCCATAAAAAAACCTAGCCAAAGCTAGGTTTTGACGAAAAGCGAGATTTATTTGTTAAACATCACATCATGTGCTTCTGCAAGGGCACTTAGCTCTTCTTTGGTTAAATTTGGGAAAATCTTATCAATTGCAATATGAATAGCTTTAATCACAGCAGAAGAACCGATATCGGCTGCTTTACGTTTAATCATGCCTAAATCGAGAGTTTTATTAAAGTCATTCATAAAATGACGCACTGCAGCTTCAGCAAACTGTTTATAGAGTTCACCAAAAGCAGCTTTATTTATATCTGCGCCCGATTTAATTTCCGCATAACTATTTTTAAGGTTAGTGACTAGTCCTGCATCTAAACTTAGACCTACACGATAAGTGCCAGTCGCGTCTTGAAATAAACTTCGTTCTGAAAATTCAATGGATTGTTTCACCACATCATTCGGAGATTTACCTAGTAGTTGCTTTAACAATACAGCGACTGTTGATTTGACATAGCCAGCCAGTTTTTCTGCTGTGTCGCGCTTATCGCTTGCAGGAAACAGATGAACAGGAGCTAATATAGTTGCACCAATGATTTCTTCATTAATCAGCAAAGCTGTTTTATCACGTAAAGGATAAAGGGGTTCACTCGAATTTTTTTTCGCGTGACCAGTTTGAATACTGCTTAGAAGTTCCTCAGAAGGAATAAAACCAAAAAATGGCATCATTAACCTCAATTTTTTTATTGTCGCGCCAATCGAATGGGGCGAGGCATCCATGTTAAATCCGATACACGACAAGGGTTGATATCCAATCCACCACGGCGTGTATAGGCAGCATATACCATCAGCTGACTTGGTTTTAAATGTTGCCAAATGTCGGCAAACATTTGCTCCACACATTGTTCGTGGAAACCATTATGCTGACGGTAAGAAATAATATAAGCCAGAATACTACGATAACAAGGCTTAGTACCTTTATACCTTATAAATACCGTTCCCCAATCAGGTTGACCCGTGACTGGACAGTTACTTCTTAATAAATGTGAATAAAGTTGAATTTCAACTTCTTCTTGCGCTGCATCTTCATCTAAAGAGAGTAAAGCTGCATTTGGATGATTTTCTAACTGGGTGGGTTCTAAGTCATCAATACAGATGCCTTGCGGTTTTGAAATTTCAACTTCATCAACATGAAATAGATCAATAGTCACAGCGGCATTGGCTGCAGCAGATAAGTCTTTTTCAACGGTTGCTTTAAACGCTGCCTGAGAATCAAATTTGGTAAAGTTCATACTATTAAAGTAGAGCTTTAAAGATTTGGATTCGATGAGGTTGTCTGAACTTGCAGGCAAAGTTAAACGGCCAATAGCGACTTGAGGCACACCAGAAGCATTTAACCAAGAAATTTCAAAAACATGCCACCAGTCTGTACCTTGGCGGATGCCTTCCACATGGGCATATTGTTCACGTGCAGTGGCACGTGCAATCGGAAACAGAATATCGGGTTGATATTCTGTTGGGTAGTTGGTGTCTTTACCTAAAAGGGATTGTTCTACACTCATTATTCACGCATTCCTGAACCACGAGAAAGTAAATGATACGCCACGCCATAAAGTACAACGCAACATGCAGTAATTACTGTCAGTGAAATGCCGACATTCACATCGCTATGGCCCAAAATACCGTAGCGGAATGCATTTACCATATACACGACAGGGTTGATTAAAGAGAGATTTTGCCAAAAAGGACTCAGTGATGAGATGGCATAGAAAACACCGCCTAAATAAGTCAGCGGAGTCAGGACGAAAGTCGGGATAATCGAAATGTCGTCAAAAGATTTTGCATAAACAGCATTAATAAATCCGCCAAGAGAAAACAGCAGCGAAGTAATGAGAACTGTATATATAGTTATAAATATATTAGTCAGGTGTAATTCAGTAAAAAATAGGCTCATGGCAGTAACAATAAAGCCTACTAAAACACCACGGCAAACGCCACCGATCACATAACCCCAAAGCACCATGTGTAACGGCACTGGGCTCATGATTAATTCTTCGATGCTTTTTTGAAATTTTGCACTAAAGAAACTGGATGACACATTGGCATAGCTATTGGTGATGACCGCCATCATAATTAAGCCGGGCACGATGAACTGCATATAGCTAAAACCACCCATTTGCCCAATGCGTGAACCGACTAAATTACCGAAAATCACAAAGTACAAACTCATGGTGATCGCTGGTGGGAGAAGGGTTTGCGGCCAAATACGCATGAAACGGCGAATTTCTTTATACACTAAGGTGTAGAGGGCGATACACAGTTGGTTAAAATTCATTGTGCTACACCTTCAAGATTTTTTTCGACCATACGGACAAACAGTTCTTCTAGTCGGTTAGATTTATTACGCATACTTCGAACCTGAATACCTTGAGATTCCATGAGTTGGAATAGATCATTTAAGGTATGGGCTTTATCCATAGTGACTTCTAAGGTGATAGGATCTACTAAGTTGAAACGGACACCAATAATTTCTATATGGATCGGTTCAATGGGTTCGGCTAAATCGAAAATAAAGGTTTCTTCATTCAACTGACTGAGGAAACCTTTCATGCTGGTGTCTTCTTTAATCACACCACGATCAATAATTGCGATTCGACGGCACAACATTTCAGCTTCTTCTAAATAGTGTGTCGTTAAAATAATGGACGTGCCTTTTTCGTTCATTTCAGTGAGGAAATCCCACATCGAACGGCGTAGTTCAATATCAACACCAGCAGTCGGCTCATCTAAAATCAGCAGTTTAGGTTCATGCATCATGGCACGAGCGATCATTAAACGGCGTTTCATACCGCCCGATAGCATGCGTGCTTGGGTGCTACGTTTTTCCCAAAGGCCAAGCTTTTCTAAATATTCCTCTGCACGTTTCTCTGCTATCTTTTTAGAAATACCGTAATAACCAGCTTGAGTCACCAAAATATCAAATGTTTTTTCAAATTGACCAAAGTTAAATTCTTGAGGTACAACGCCCAAACACTGCTTTGCATGCGAGGGATGAGTATCTAAATTGTGCCCAAAAATTTCGACAGTGCCTGAAGTTTTACGGGTTAGTGAACTGATAATACTAATCGTGGTAGATTTTCCTGCACCATTGGGACCTAACAGTGCATAAAATTCACCTTCGGGTACTGTTAAATCAATACCTTTAAGCGCCTGAAACCCATTTTTATAGGTTTTTGACAGCTGCTTTAACGTTAGTGCATCAGTCATAAATAATTCACTCTATAAATAGTGTGAGTATTGTGCGATATCGGGGCAAATAAACCAAGTAAATCGTATGGAATTCTGCATTTTAAAAATAGAACGTTGTATAAAGCTTAAGCAGAAAAATACCTAACATCTATATAGTTGCTTTACCTTAGAGTTTTTTTTGTTATGATGTGCGCAATCCAAAATAAGCGCTCATAGCTCAACTGGATAGAGTACAGGTCTCCGAAGCCTGTGGCGTGGGTTCGAGTCCCGCTGAGCGCACCATTTTTTAGTTTTGACTGTTTAACTAAATTTTGCGAATCAATAGCTTTTTTATATCTCTATTTCTATTCATCCCAATCAATTTCAAAAAACAATATTGATGTATCTTTTTCCAAACACATAAATTTCAAAATATTTCTCAATCTTTATATTGAAAGTTAAAAGTGATACAAAACTTTAAATTGAAAGCTTATAAATAGTGGCAATAGTAATTTCACTGTATTTATATCTGCATCTAAATGAAAAGAATCTATTGAAAACACGATTATAAAAGTCATGCACCAAAATAGTGGAGCTTGGAAACTTAATAGAACACTTATCGTTTTATATTGCCTAAATAAAATAGGGGAATGATTGGTATTTTTATAATAAGATATTGAAAAATAATAAAAAATTAATTTTGGCATGATGTGTGCAATACAGTATTCAAACTTGGATACAAGAATGAGCACATCAATGAACCCAATAAAAACTTTAGGTTGGACTTTAGCAGAATGGAAAGCGGGCTACGCGAATAACACAATTCAATTGGAAGACTTATATGCCTTGGTTGAGCAATTTGACCATGCAGATCCAGCATGGATTTCAATTGCCTCTATAGAACAATTAACTGCACAGATTGACGCTTTAAAACAAATCGAAAATGCTGGGGCCTTACCTTTATTTGGTGTGCCTATTGCAGTGAAAGACAATATTGATGTGGTGGGCTTTGCGTCAACGGCTGCGTTTAAATTATTTACGGACATAAAAACTGAAGATGCCTATGTGGTGCAACGCTTAAAACAAGCGGGTGCGATTATTGTAGGCAAAACCAATTTAGATCAATTCGCTACTGGTTTAGTGGGTACACGTTCGCCATTTGGTGCTGTGCCGAATACTTTTAATTCTGACTTTGTAAGCGGTGGTTCAAGTTCAGGTTCAGGCAGTGTGGTGGCGCGTGGTTTAGTCCCGATTGCGCTTGGTACAGATACAGCAGGCTCTGGGCGTATACCCGCAGCATTTAATAATATTGTTGGTTTAAAGCCAACCAAAGGTCGCTTTTCAAATACAGGCTTATTGCCTGCGTGTAAAAGCTTAGATTGCATTTCAATTTTTGCCTTAACCGTCGCTGATGCAACTGCAGTGGCAGAAGTTATGGAAGGTTTTGATGTAACCGACAGTTATTCACGTGTGAATCCTGCTACAGCGCCTGCAAAGTTCAGCGCACAATTAAAATTAGCCATTCCAAAACAATTAGAATTTTTTGGTGATGCTCAATCGGCGGATGCATTTCAGCAAGCACTGACTGAATTAAAAAACTTAGGCGCAGAATTGACTGAAATTGATTTCAGTGCTTTTAGTCAATTGGCGAGCCAACTCTATCAAGGGTCATGGGTCGCGGAGCGAACAGCTGCAGTTGCAGACTTATTAGAAACATCGGTACAAGACTTTGATCCAACGGTTTTAGAAATTATTCAAAAAGGTCAGCAGTACACTGCGGTGGATGCTTATAACGCCGAATATTTAAAGCAAGAATTGGCTCGAGACATTCAGCAAACCTTAGCGCAATTTGATGCCTTGGTGGTGCCAAGCTCACCAACCATTCATACACTGGCTGAAATGGCCGAAGCGCCAATTGATAATAATAGCCACTTTGGTACCTATACCAACTTCACCAATTTGGCTGACCTCAGTGCCATCGCTGTTCCTGCAGGCTTTCGAGCCGACAGCTTGCCATTTGGTATCACATTCATTGCGCCTGCTTGGCATGATATGGCTTTAGCTGACTTTGCAGAAAAATGGCAAAACCATCTGAAATTACCACTCGGTGCAGTAGCTAAAACATTGCCTGAAGTAGCTTCAGTCATTTCTGCACCATCTGCACAGCATTTTCGAGTTGCAGTGGTAGGCGCACATCTCACAGGTATGCCACTCAATTTCCAACTGACAACACGTCAAGCCGTGCATGTCGAAACCACAACCACTTCTGCTGATTATGCCCTCTATGCACTGCCGGGCACAGTACCGCCAAAACCAGGTTTAGCACGTCAGGAATCGGGTCAAAAAATTATTGTCGAGCTTTGGGATATTCCAAAAGCACGCTTTGGTGAATTTGTTGCTGAAATTCCAACACCACTAGGGATGGGCAATGTCGAGCTTGCCGATGGACGTTGGGTGAAAGGCTTTATTTGTGAACCTTATGGCTTAAACGGTGCAAAAAATATCAGTGAATTCGGTGGCTGGCGCGCCTATATCCAATCACTGCAAGCAACAACAGCAAAATTAAATTAAAAATTCGGGGGAAATAATTATGTTTAAAACAGTTTTAATTGCAAACCGTGGTGAAATTGCTGTTCGTGCGATTCGTACATTAAAGAAACTCGGTGTTCAGTCGGTTGCCGTATATTCAGAGACAGACCGTTATGCACAACATGTCTTAGATGCAGATGTGGCGGTGTCGCTTGAAGGTGTTAAGCCTGCAGAGACTTATTTAAGTATTGAAAAATTGATTCAAGCAGCCAAACAAACTGGCGCTGAAGCAATATTTCCCGGTTATGGTTTTCTATCTGAGAGTGCCGACTTTGCCCGTGCATGTGAAGAAAATAACATTGCCTTTATGGGGCCAACGGCTGAACAAATTTTAGAGTTTGGTTTGAAGCATCGTGCACGTGAATTGGCTGCGGCAGCCAATGTGCCGATGACACCGGGCACAGGTTTATTGGCAAGTTTGGATGAAGCACTCGCATCTGCTGCAGAGATTGGCTATCCAATCATGTTGAAAAGTACCGCAGGTGGTGGCGGGATTGGTTTAACCCACTGTGATGATGAGCAATCATTAAAAGATGCGTATGAAAGTGTAAAGCGTCTAGGCGAGCAGTTCTTTAAAGATGCGGGCGTGTTTCTCGAACGTTTTGTCGATAAAGCCCGTCATGTAGAAGTACAAATTTTTGGTGATGGTTTAGGTCAAGTCGTTGCCTTTGGTGAGCGTGATTGTTCATTGCAGCGCCGTAACCAAAAAGTGGTGGAGGAAACACCGGCACCACATTTACCTGAAGCGACCCGTCAAAAATTGCACCGTGCTGCTGTAGAGCTCGGTCAATTGGTGAAATACCGCAGTGCAGGTACAGTTGAGTTTATCTATGATGCTGCCCGTGATGAAGTGTATTTCCTTGAAGTGAATACCCGTTTGCAGGTTGAACATCCAGTCACTGAAATGGTGACTGGCTTAGATCTGATTGAATGCATGCTCAAAGTGGCGGCAGGTGATGCTTTAGATTGGGAAAAACTCAGCAATATTCAGCCCAATGGCGCTGCCATTGAAGTGCGAATCTATGCGGAAGATCCAGTGAAAAACTTCCAGCCAAGTCCGGGTGTACTCACGGATGTATATTTTCCAGAAGACGTTCGTGTAGATACCTGGGTATCTACAGGCACTGAAATTTCACAATATTTTGACCCGATGATTGCCAAAATTATTGTGCATGCGGCAGACCGAGACAGTGCGATTGCTAAGCTAAAAACAGCCTTGGCTGAAACCCGCCTGAATGGTATCAGTACCAACTTAGACTATGCACATACCGTAGTATCAGATGCACGCTTTGAAAATATGCAAATCTGGACACGTCTACTGGATGATTTTAAATACGTGCCAAATGTAATTGAAGTGCTGCAACCGGGAACGCAAAGTACGATTCAAGACTATCCGGGGCGTGTGGGATATTGGGATATTGGTGTACCGCCATCAGGCCCGATGGATGATTATGCATTTCAGTTGGCCAATCAAATTGTCGGTAATCCAAAATCGGCAGCAGGTTTTGAGTTTACCTTACAAGGACCAAGCCTGAAATTTCATGCAGACAACATTGTAGCCATTGCAGGTGCGCCATGTAGCGCGACTCTAGATGGTGTGAATGTCGATTTTTGGCAACCGATCAGCATCAAAGCAGGGCAAACATTAGTACTTGGACAAGTTGAGTCGGGTTGCCGTACGTATCTTGCAATCCGCAACGGACTAAATGTACCTGAATATCTAGGCAGCCGCTCAACCTTTGCATTGGGTAATTTTGGCGGTCATGCAGGGCGAGTGCTGCGTGCAGGTGACATGATTAAAATGGTCAATCCAAGCTTGCCTTTAGATGGATTGGAAATTGCAACAGCAGCACCGCAAGCTTTAGCTGCAGAACGTATTCCAAGCTATGGCAAAGAATGGAAAATTGGTGTGCTCTATGGCCCGCATGGCGCACCAGATTTCTTTAAACCTGAATATATTGAAGAATTTTTTGCTTCAACATGGAATGTACACTTTAACTCAAACCGTTTAGGTATTCGCCTAACAGGCCCAACACCAAGCTGGGCACGTGAAAATGGCGGTGAAGCTGGTTTGCATCCATCCAATGTGCATGACTGTGAATATGCTATTGGGGCAATTAACTTCACTGGTGATTTCCCCGTGATTTTGGCTAAAGATGGCCCAAGCCTCGGTGGCTTTGTTTGCCCAGTGACGATTGCCAAAGCAGAACTTTGGAAGATTGGTCAACTTAAGGCAGATGACAGCATCAGTTTCTATCCAATGAGTGTTGAGCAAGCCAATGCCTTGGAAGTTCAGCAAATTGCCGATATTCAAAACTTTGCTCAAGCACCTGAAAAGTCAGAGGTGGCAACTTTTGAATGTAAGCCTGAAGGCATATTGGCGGTTCGTGAAGCAGATGCACATGCGCCAAAAGCAGTCTATCGTCAGGCAGGTGACAGTTACATCTTGCTTGAATATGGCGAAAACGTTCTCGACCTTGCATTACGCTTACGTGTTTATCGACTGATGCAGCTCATTCGTGAAGCGAATATTGATGGAATCTTAGAGCTTTCACCGGGTGTGCGTTCACTGCAAATTAAATATGATGGATTGTGTTTCAGCCAAGCGAATTTAATTCAGTTCTTATTAGGACTCGAAAATGAGATGGGAGATTTGAGCCAAATCAAGATTCCATCCCGTATTATTCACTTGCCGATGGCATTTGAGGACTCGGCCACTTTAGGTGCTGTGGAACGTTATCAAGAAAGTGTTTGTGCTAAAGCGCCTTGGTTGCCAAATAACGTCGATTTCATTCAGCGCATTAATGGATTAGACAGCCGTGAGCAAGTCAAAGACATTATTTTTGATGCAAATTACTTAATTTTAGGTTTGGGCGATGTGTATTTAACCGCACCTTGTGCCGTGCCAATTGATCCACGTCATCGTTTACTCAGCTCGAAATATAACCCTGCACGTACCTTTACCGCAGAAGGCACAGTGGGTATTGGCGGTATGTACATGTGTATTTATGGCATGGACTCACCGGGCGGTTATCAGTTGATTGGTCGTACATTGCCCATTTGGAATAAGTTTAAAAAGAACAAGCAGTTTGGCGATCAGCAATGGTTCTTACGCTTCTTTGATCAAATTAAATATTATGAAGTAACTGAAGCTGAACTGGATCAATTCCGTGCTGACTTTGCCAATGGTGTGGCGGAAATCAAAATTGAAGAAACTGAATTTGATTTTGCAGCCTATCAAGCCTTTTTGGAAACAGAGAAGGACAGTATTGCCGAATTTAAAGCACAGCAGCAGCAGGCATTTACAACTGAAGTTGAACGCTGGAAAGATGAGTTTGATGCACCTGCGGAAATGGAAATCCTGCAAGATGATACCGACTATAGCCAGTATGCAGCTTTAAATGCATCGATGACCGGCAACATTTGGAAAATTTTTGTCGAAGCTGGACAGTCTGTGAAGAAAGGTGAGACTGTAGCCATTATTGAAGCGATGAAAATGGAGCTTCCAGTCTATGCCGATGATGATGGTATCGTGAAAGCGATTATCTGCCGTGCAGGACAAACGGTACATAGCGGTGAGCCGCTGGTTTATATGGAATAAACATGACCACAACCACCATTGTTGGGAAAAGCTCAGACAATTTGTCTGAGCTGGTTTTCCAAAAAATAAAAAACGATATTTTTGATTTTCAGCTCAAACCGGGCGCACGTTTTACCGAATCTGAAATTGCCGAGTTGTATGAAGTGAGCCGTACACCCGTACGTCAGGCTTTATACCGTTTACAGCAAGATGGCTATGTAAGAGTACATTTTCGTAGCGGTTGGGAAGTGAAGCCACTCAATTTTAAAGCCTACGAAGAACTCTATGATTTACGGATTTTGCTGGAGTGCTATGCCATTGAGCAGCTCTGCAAAATGGAACCAGAACAACTCAAACAGGCTTTACAGGACTTAGTAAATGTGTGGTGTATTCCGCCTGAGCAGTTTTTGCATGATTTAAAAACTTTATCGATGCAAGATGAAGCATTTCACTGCCAATTGCTTGAAGCAATCGCTAATAGTGAAATGGCAAAGGTGCATCGGGATGTGAGTGAAAAAATCCGTATTATTCGTCGCTTAGATTTTTCTAAAGATTATCGAATTGAAGCCACTTATGCAGAGCATCAACAGATTTTACAATTGATCCTTGGACATAATGTTACAGCGGCATTGGAGAAAATGCGCAGCCATATTCAGCAAAGTAAAGAAGAGGTGAAAAAAATTACTTTGGAAATGTTGGCGCGAATGGCATAGAACTATTTGCAAAAGATCTAGCTCACGATAATTCACGGTAGATATGTATTTTACGAGTCAATCTGTGTCGTTAGGGGCGTACTTAGAGCTATAAATAGATGTATTCATTGGTTAATATGATGGAGAAAAATAAAAAAGACCACGAAGGGGAGATTCTTTATTTCAACTTTAGAAAACGCGATTTCATTGGCGACTGAACGCCATTTCGGACAAGTCGATAAAGCGGGTCAAGCTTATATTCAGCATCCACTTCGTGTGATGCAAAATGTGCAACATCCCGATGCTAAAATCGTCGCTGTATTACATGACATTTTAGAAGATACTGCGACAACGACGGATGAGCTTCGTGCTATGGGTTTTCAAGCCCATATTATCGACGCGATACTAGCACTGACTAAAACAGCCGGTGAGAACCGATTTCAAGCTGCGCAGCGTACTGCTAAAAATGCAATTGCGTGTGAAGTAAAACTCAGTGATTTACACGACAATATGGATTTGTCTCGCTTAACTTTGGTCACAGCAAAAGATCGACGTCGTTATCAACAATATTTAAAAGTTAAAAGTAGATTAGAGCGTGCTCGGAGCGTCCATTTACATTTGATCGATTTAAATCTAACAACAGATTATCCGAGATTTCAATTTCAAAGTTCAAAGCAAAATTTTCAATATCTGCTTAATGCGATGTTTGATCTAGAGCATTCATTAGGTGGCGTTCAGATTGGAAGTCCACATGAGTGGTGGATTTTATTTGAAGATGTCAGTGCATATTTTGCATATTGCCAAAGAAAGGGTGCCGTTCCCAAGCAGGCAACATTCTTAGATTTAATTTTAACCACAGATCGGGACTATTTCGGGGGCATCTTTCAAGCTGAACAAGATCGGCAATTATTTGCCTCTATGTTTGGCGTCTTTATGCAAAATCATTTTTATTGCGTGGAAACTGAAGGCTGATTAGATAGATTGCATCAGCAATAGAATAAAATCACCTTTGATTGATGAATCTTATCTAGATAATTAGATGCTGAGTGTCATTTAAGAATATCTCGAAATGCTTGATTTCGAGACTTTTAAAGTGATTCCATCCATTGACATCTCCAATGAAACATTTGGCCATGCTTGCTGAACCTTATGCCTCAATCCTACATGGCATCATGGTGGCTGCAGGATTTATCATTCCAACTTTGGTGTTGATGTGGTTATATAAACGCAGTGAACGCCTTAGCCAAGCTGGATAAAAAAGCCCTCACATTTGAGGGCTTTTAATTATTTTACTTCGGGTAAATCAAACCAAATCACTTGAGCATCTTCAAGCGCTTCAATTTTGCTATCTTCTAAGAAGGCAATTGCACCACCAGCTTCAACTTTATGTTCAGCAATTTGAACTGAACCTGAAATAACATGGATATAATTGATATGCTGTGTTGCATGGATGTCTAAAGATTGACCATTCGTCAAAAATGCAGATTTAACTTCCGCCTGCTGACGAATATGCATAGCTGCATTGTCATTTGGACCGACAATTAAATGCCATTGATTGGGTTGATCACGTGGATCACATTTAATTTGTTGATAGGTCGGTTCAGCATCACGTTCGTTTGGAATGATCCAAATTTGTAGTAAGTGTACATCTTCATCACCTTGGTTCATTTCGCTATGGCGCACACCTGTACCTGCGCTCATGAGCTGCCATTCACCCGCAGAAATGCCACCATGGTTGCCCATGCTGTCTTTATGTGTAATGGTGCCTTTTAACACACACGTTAAAATTTCCATGTTGTCATGTGGGTGTTGACCAAAACCTTCATGGGCTGCAATTAAGTCATCATTAATTACACGAAGCGCACTAACGCCCATGTATTTCGGGTCATACCAGTTACCAAAAGAAAAGCTGTGTTTAGACTCAAGCCAGCCCATTTTTACGTGACCACGGTTTTCACTTGGATGTAAAAAAGCATTCATGGCATTCATCCTTATCTTAATTATTGAACATATGCCTATTTTAGGATTGAACTAAATAGGGATATATAGTTTTTTAGCGACAATTCATCCTATTTTTGCAACGATCATTCATGATTGAGTCTTTTGTTATGCATGAAAGCACAGCTATAAAAAAAGCCTGCATGATGCAGGCTTTTTTTAAATGTAACTAAAATTATTCTAAGAATTTAACAGTCACACCAGATTTGACTTTCTTACCTAAGTCATTTGCATCCCAGTTGGTCAAACGAATACAACCGTGTGATGCTGTTTTAGAGATAGCAGATGGGTTCGGTGTACCGTGAATACCGAATGATTTCTTGCTCAAGCCAATCCAGATATTACCAACAGGGCCATTTGGACCAGGTGGTAAAGACAATGGTTTTCTGTTGTTGCCTTGAACAAAGTTAGACGGTGAGTAGCTGTACCAAGGGTTTGGTGCAACACCTGTTACTTTATATGTACCTGTAGGCGATGGTGTATCTGAACTACCAATCGTTGCCGGGAATGAACCGATCATTTGGTTGCGGCTATTAAACAAGTAAAGTTGTTTCGCGCCTTTATGTGCAACGATTAAGTGAATATCTTCAGGAACTTCGTTACGAATATTCGCTACTAAGATTTTTTCACCAACTTTTTTAAATGTCGCTTTTGGATTCAACTTTTTCAAAAAGTCTTCGTCCATGTGGAATTTTTCACCCAACATTTCAGTCACACGAGTGTAATACAAGCCTTTCATTTTTGCTTGTAATGCATAGTCGTGTGGAATCGATGCTGCATAAGGACCTTTCAAGTCTGCATCAGTCAATGTGTATTCAATAAATGCAGGTTTAGAACCTTGTTTCGCAATCAGCGCATCCCAAGTTTCTTTAGTTAAAGTCCCTGTAGGTTTCAACCCATTCATTTGTTGGAATGAAGCGATCGCCTTTAGGGTATTTTTACCACTGGTACCATCAATTGCACCCGGTGAAGCATGTGCATTATTGAGCATGACATGCGCACGTGCATAAACAGGGAATTGACCTTTACCAATGTTGTCATACCACTGAGCATTATTTAGGTCATTTAAACCCCAAGCAACTTTGGCAGCAGGCGAAGTTGATGTTGGAGTTGTAGCAGTCGCTGTAGCAGGTGCAGCACCGATGTCGGCTTTAACATCTTCTGATTGTTGCAAGCTGTCTAAAGTTTTCGATGCTTGGTTCAGATCTTCTTGTTCTTGAGCGCTAATCTGGCTAGTTGCAGATGAAGCTTCAGTCGCTAGCGGATCAATGGGATCCTGAACTGCAACATTAGTCACTTTTTTTGGCGTTAATGGTTGTTCAGCAGTAGATGCGGCAATAGCTGTACCAGCAAATATGCAACTTAGGCTCAGTGCGAGCATGGTGCGAACGAACATGTAATTCAACCTTAAGAATTATTCATTTACTGTGTATTAAAAACTGGCTAAGTATTACAGAAAAAAAGTGGAGATGCAGTAGTTGTTTTGTGTAAATATCATTTTTGGCACTCAACATGATCGGTTTTTAAATGCTTGAGAAGTTATTATATTTACAACCTTTTTGATATGATGATGCGAATATCGAATTAAGTTGGGAAAGTGAATGACGACCTTAAAAAATGATCGTTTCTTGCGTGCCTTATTACGTGAACCGGTAGATGCCACTCCGGTTTGGATGATGCGTCAGGCTGGCCGTTATTTACCAGAGTATCGTGAAACACGTGCAAAAGCGGGTGATTTCCTATCCCTTTGTAAAAATACAGAATTTGCTTGTGAAGTTACTTTACAACCTTTGCGTCGTTATGACTTAGACGCAGCCATTTTATTTTCAGACATTTTGACAGTACCTGATGCGTTGGGTTTGGGACTGTATTTTGAGGCAGGTGAAGGTCCGAAGTTTCATAAAACTGTACGTACCGAACAAGATGTACTGAATTTACCTAAGTTTAATGCCAAATCTGACCTAGATTATGTCATGAATGCAGTGACTACGATTCGTTCAGCATTGGGCGGACAAGTCCCATTGATTGGTTTCTCAGGCAGTCCTTGGACACTGGCAACTTATATGGTGGAAGGCGGTTCAAGCAAAGATTTTCGTTTTACGAAACAAATGATGTATGCACAACCTGAAGTGCTGCATACTTTATTAGACCGTTTGGCTGTGGCAGTGACTGAATATCTCAATGCGCAGATTGATGCAGGTGCCCAAGCCGTACAAATCTTTGATAGTTGGGGTGGGGCATTAGCACACCGTGAATACATTGAATTTTCACTGAACTACATGCAAAAAATCGTGGCAGGTTTACAGCGTGAAAAAGATGGACGCAAAGTCCCTGTGATTTTGTTTACCAAAGGTGGTGGTCAATGGTTAGAGCCAATGATTGCAACGGGTGCAGATGCCTTTGGTTTGGATTGGACTACGCCATTAAATGTAGCACGTCAAACAGTCGCAGGCCGTGCAGCTTTGCAAGGTAACTTAGACCCAGCAACATTATATGGTTCGCCTGAAGCAATCGCGAAAGCGACGCGTGATATGTTAGATGACGCATATGCCAATGGTGAAAAAACCGGTTATGTGGCGAACTTAGGTCATGGTATTACCCAGTGGGTAGATCCTACCAATCCAAAAGCCTTTATTGATACTGTACACGAATATAGCGCCAAGTATTTATAAGGCTTTAAGGAAATTGGTTTAGGATTCAACCGTGGTCAAGATAATAAAATCATGTTTTGAGTTCTCTTATAAGGCAGCTTCGGCTGCCTTATTTGGGATATTACTGCTGATCGCTTTTGCATTAACTGCAGCAATGGGAAGTCAGGAATATTTTGGCTTTTTCCGTTATGATTATTTATTGTTTTATGCACTGATTATTCAAGTGTGTTTACTCTACCTGAAACTCGAGTCTTGGGCGGAAGCCAAAGTCATAGCACTGTTTCATATCCTTGCAATGGGGATGGAAATATTTCTGACCCATCCACAAATTGCCTCATGGCAATATCCGCAGCCTGCGGTTTTTAAACTGCTGACTGTGCCATTGTTTGCAGGTTTCATGTATTCGGCGGTGGGGAGTTTCTTTGCACGTTCGCTACGTCTATATCAAGTGTCGTTCAGTAACTTACCGCGTTTTTGCAATATGCTGTGCTTAGCCGTTTTGTCATATCTTAATTTTATGACCAAATTTTTTGTGCCAGATATTCGTATGCTTTTGTTTGCTTGGAGTGTGGTGATCTTTTGGAAAACCAAGCTCAGTTTTCAATTACAAAATCATGTGATTCAGTTGCCCATGTTACCAGTACTGTTGATTTTGGCATTCTTGATTTGGATCGCAGAAAATATCAGTACTTTCTATCAAATTTGGTTATATCCAAGTCAGGTCGATGCATGGCATATGGTCGGTTGGGGGAAACTCGGTTCTTGGTATTTGTTGCTATTACTCAGTTTGGTTTTAGTGCTCAAAATTCTTGGAAAACGTGATGAAAATGGTAATTGGTTGCTCAAAAAATAGTGAAAAAGAACATATTATTTTTAGCCAAAAGTTTTAGATGAAAATGTTTTGCCTTATCTGAAAGATCAAGTTAATCTACAGGTGTGTAATCAAAATTACACATGTTTTAATAATTAAAAACAATGGAATAAAATTCCCTGGAGAAGTGCTATGTTAAAAAAATTAGCTTTAGTTGCAGTCGTTGCACTAGGTTCTACAGCTGCTTTTGCTGACCGTGACGTAGGTTGTGGTGTTGGTTCTCAAGTTTGGGCTGGTCAATCAGGTAAAATTCCTAAAATTTTAGCTGCGACTACCAACGGTATTTTTACTAACCAGTTACTTGGTATCACCTTTGGTACTTTAGGTTGTAGCGGTACAGGTACAGTGACTGCTCAGGCAGTAACATTTACCAATGAAAATGCTGAATCACTTGCTCGTGATATGGCGGTTGGTCAAGGTGAGAGCCTGAATGTTTTGGCTGAGCTTTTAAACATCCAATCAACAGATAAAGCACGTTTCTTTGCTGTGTCTAAAGCAAATTTTGTTGAAATCTATTCAGCTGAAAACCAGTCTTCTCTACAAGTACTTGCTTCATTACAAAGCGTAATGGCGAAAGACGAAGTACTTAAAGCTTACGTTTAATCGATGCTTTCAAAACCCTGTCTCTCGGCAGGGTTTTTTATTATCTAAAATATCTAAAAATGGATTTGAATATAACTGAATGAAATCAATTGCTTTATTTTGTACCTTTATGATTCCGAGCATCTTATATGCGCAGCAAATTGTAGATCCAAACCTCTCTAAAACCGCTGAGGTACAACGATATATTGAACTTGCACAATCAAAAAAACTGTCTGAACACATCAGTTGGCAGCGACTTTTATATACAGATCATAAAGGACAAAGTGAAGTTGCTTTTTCAGGTTACTTTCTGGCTGAAAATGGCCGTCAAAATGCCCAAGCCGAATTAGAGGCAGATGTCGCTGCACTATTTCAAACCGCCGAACCTAATCAAGCCTTTCGTTGTCGTTTCCCTGCGCGTAGTCAGTGGCTGATGCAAGAGTTATCCATCCGTTCAGAGCAGTTACCTGTGGTGAGCTGCTCTGAGTTTGATGAATGGTTTGGAAAAATTAAGCCGTATAAAGCAACATTAATCTACGCCACAGACTTTATGGGTAATCCAAGTTCTATGTTTGGACATACCTTATTGCGTCTCGATCCGAAAGATCAAAAAGAACTAAATTTGGTGTCCTATGCCATTAACTATGCAGCGACAGTTGCAGGTGAAGATAACTGGTCTTATGCATGGAAAGGCTTAACAGGGCAGTATCCTGGTGAATATTCATTGATGCCGTACTACCGTAAAGTGAAAGAATATGGTGATTTTGAAAGTCGTGATTTGTGGGAATATGAGCTAGCACTGACCGAGCAAGAAACCAGTTATTTGGTTAAACATATTTGGGAAATGCAAAATGTAAGTTTTCCCTATTATTTCGCCAGTGATAACTGTGCATATCGATTATTGGGCTTAATGGATTTGGTTCGCCCGACACTGAATTTAACCCAGAAATTTAAAGTAGCTTCCATTCCTGTTGAAACGATCAAAGCGATCAATGATGAACAACTGATTCAAGCAGCGGTTTATCGTCCTGCATTAGAAACGCAGCTTTTGTCACAAGCGCAGCAACATGGATATCGTTTAGCACGCGAAGCGCATAAGGTCGCTGAAATTGAACCTGATAACATGTCGACAGCACTCGCTCAGTTTAATGAAGTAGAGCAAGCGAAAATATTAGAAATGGCGTATGACCATCTGTATTTATTACTGATTGGAAGAAAGGTGAGTGCGGAAGAAACGCAGCCTAAATTACGTAAAATCTTGGCCTTACGTAGTCAATCTTCGCAACCAAAACAACGGACTGAACCTAAGCAGCCAAGTCTAGACCCAGTCAATGGACATCATGCGCGAAATTTTTCAGCTACATTAGGTGAAGTTCAAGGTGAAAAGTATATCGAACTTGGTCATCGTCAGGCTTATCATGATTTGATCGATCCGCAAGGTGGCTTTCGGATTGGTACGCAGTTGATGTTTTGGGATGGCTCGATCCAATATCGAGACGACCAACTCAAACTCAATCATTTTGATTTTTTATCGGTCAATTCTTACAACCCCATTACGCCATTTAAAACACCGCTAAGCTGGGGTTTCAATTTTGGCTGGCAGCAAGTGTCTGTAGATGCAGGTCAATTTAGCGAAACGAAACAACATGGCGTTGCTGAATTCAAAGCACAATCTGGATATAGCTGGGCCAATCAGGAACGTACACATTTGTGTTATGTGCAGTCTCAAATGCAGGTGCAGGGCGGTAAGTCTCTAGATGATGGATGGCGAGTGGGCCTTGGGCCGACACTGGGTTGCCAAAATATTTGGTCAGAAAAACTCAACAGTTTGGTTCAGGCAGAGCTTCCGTATTGGGAAGATACACATCAATGGAATCTGAAACTCGATGCTGAATTACAATATATCGTCAACCAACAAAATGCTTTAAGACTAGGATACGAATACCAGCAACAAGATGATCAAGATTGGAATAAATTGAAATTGAGTTATGTATTTTTCTATTAATTTTTAAGATAGATAAAATGTGAAATATCAAATAAATTTGTTTTTTTATGTAAGTAAAGCGAGGTATGATTGCTAGCTTTGTAATAGCTGTGGTTTGTGTCACCGAATGAATCAAGAATGTATTACAGGTCTAAGTCAGACTTGGAAAGATATTTGTGATCAATATACTGAAAATGAACATCTTGCAGCTTTGCAATTTATCCAGAAGCATGTTGAGCATTTAGTTACTGTTTTTTATGAACAAATGTCGCGAGAACCAGCGTCAGCTGAATTTTTTAAAGACGATATTATTCAAAAAAGGCTGATCGACACCTTAAGAAAATGGTTATTAGAAACATTTAATGTTGCACTAAATAATGATTTTGAAATTTCGGTTAAAAGGCAGCAAAAAGTTGGAATGGTGCATGCGCGTGTCGGCATTCCGTCATGGTTTATCATGCGTGGTGTACGTGAAATAGAACGTAAAATATTTGAAATTTTAGAGCTAAACCATACGCAAAATATTCTCCATATGTGCAGTTATATTGTACAAATTATCGGATTTAGCACAGAAATTATGTGCAGATCTTATGAGATCAATACGGAAAAAAAGCAAGAAACCAGGCATAATTATCGCTTATTTTCAGCGATGCAAGATGTGGCAGTGCATAAAGATAAACAACGGGGTTCATTGCTCAATTGGGAAAATGAATTGATGTTTAAAATCTTTTCGGGAAATGTCAGTTTTTATCATTCCTTACTTTCAAAATCAGAATTTGGATTGTGGTTTATTCATAAAGCGGCATATGCTTTTTCGGGTTCAGATCAGGTTCAATTAATTATTGATCGAATTTATCAAGTGGATGAGCTAACGCAGCAAACCACACAAATAATGGATAAAGATCAACTACAACATTTGATTCAACAGATTCGAGACTTAAATCGTGAAATTCAGCATTTAGTCGATCAATTATTTCAGGTGGCTGAATATATTGAGTCAGGCAATGATTCTTTGACGCAACTCCTAAACCGTCGTTATCTTAGTACTATTATTTCACGTGAAATTACTTTTGCACGTCAAAATCAAACGCCTTTGTCTTTGCTAGCCTTTGACGCGGATTACTTTAAAATGATCAATGATAAGTTTGGTCATGCGGCAGGTGATCTTGCACTGAAATTTATTGCCGAAGCTTTGCAGCGTTACAGCCAAGGTAGCGATTATGCATTCCGTATTGGTGGCGAAGAGTTCTTGTTACTCTTGGTGGACACCAATGTAAACCGTGCGATGAAAGTTGCAGAAAATATTCGCCAATATATTGAAAATGGAGTGATCCGAACAGTACAAGGTCAGCAATTTAGTTTAACTGTTAGCGTTGGTTGTGTGCAGTATAACGGTCATCCTGACTATCAACGTTTACTAGATGCTGCCGATATAGCACTCTATGCTGCCAAGAATACTGGTCGTAACCGTATTTACGTTGCTAAAACTGATCAGCAAACAAGATCATCTTCATCCTAAATGGATATTCACTTAATTTTGCTTTGTAGAAAATCTAAAAATTTTGCTTTTTGCTCTACATACTTGGGATGAACTTTAGCTTCATCCCATTTTTGTTTAAATACTCGTGCAGCAGCTTTGACGGGATCCTCTTTTTGTCTTGGAAGCTCTTCGCGTCCATGTGCACCACTTAATCCTTTTTTATCATTAGGGACTGGACCCTCATATTTTTTACCACCTTTATGGTTGGCATAGCGACGTGCACGTGTGAAACCCATCTGCAAAAATTTACGTGCCATATCTGCACCGACAAAATCTTCAGCGTCTAAATACTCTTCAAAAAGTTGCCAAATTTTGGTGCTGCTTTCGATGGCTTTTTCTTCATTAGCAAATCGCCAATAAGGCAAAATTTCAGATTTATAAGGCTCTACGAGTAATACACCTTGTTCACCACGTCCAATTCTATAAAGTTCAGGGTGTTCGCGAAAATTTATCTTTTTAAAATCTAAACTGTAATCAAAACTATTGGAATGAACGCGTGATACACGCTTAGGTGTGGGGATGGATTTATTATTCATATTCACTCCATTACAACCTTACTCTATTTCAAGCTTAAGCTAAAAAAGTAGCCCCAGTTGGGGCTACTTTTTATTTTGTCTTTTTGCTGGTAGATTTGGCTTTGGTCGTCTTGGTTCTTTCTCCCTTAGACTTGCTTGCCTTAGCATCCGTTTTCTTTGCTGTTGAAGATTTTTTTGTTGCTTTCTTCTCAGCTTTTGGCTTTTCATCTTTAACTTTAGTGCTTGTTTTTGATGTGCTGGCTTTTTTAGGGGCCTCTTTTTTGTCAGCTTTAGATTTCGGCGAACTTTTAGTTGACGCAGATTTTTTAGCTTTTACTTTTTCATCTTTAGTTGCAGCTTCTTTTTTAGAAGTGCTGTCCTTAGATTTTTTTTCAGCAGTTTTCTTTGTTGCTTTGTTTGAATCTTGACTGGATGCTTTAGCCGATTTTTTTACTTTATCCTCATTTTTTTTTGCAGTTTTTGTCGTAGTTTTCGCTGTTTTTTTCTCATCTTTTTCAGTTGTCTTTTTTGCGGCTACCATAGTGATCACCCTTAGTTAGTAAAAAAAGAAAATAGCAATGAATCTAAAGGATTCATTTTGTTTTCAATGTACGGACTAATCTTGAATATGGGGGGTGAAATCGTGTTATGAAATGTTTAATTTATGAACAGAAATATATTAAGTAATTGATATTAATTTTATGCCGTAGTTTTGAGTTACAAGTCTTACAGCACGGTTACAAACAATATTTTTAAAAGATATTTTTTCAAAATAAATATTTTGGGCGATTAAACTTCTACAACCACATAGTATTTTTTGACGGCTTCGACAACTTCAAACTTGCCCTGAAACGATGGGGGAATAATGCCCGCATGGCCAGCAGAAACTTCGATATATCCGCCTTGTTGATCATGAATACGTACTAAACCTTCAAGGATTGTAAAAAACTCTTGTTTGTTCGGTGCAAAGACAATATTCCATGCACCAACTTCACATTGCCAGATCCCGCAGTCCATATTGGGGTGTACATACAGGCTTGCGGTTTCACGTTTAGGATTGCCTTGAACCAAACGGTCTGGGCGAGGGAAGTCTATGCTGTGTTCGGCTTGTGCTAAACCCTGACCGGCAATATATACATCTGACATGATTCATCCTGAAAATAGTGCTTTGCTATCAAAGCAAACGATTTTCGACATTAAAGCACAAATAAAAAAAGCCTCAAGAGTTTGAGGCATTTTTTGAAGAGCTTACGCTGAATGTTCTATTAATAGCTTTCAGGCACAGCACTTAAAAATTCACGACGTTCTTCTTTATTGGTTTTAAAGTCACCGATAAAAGAAACGGTACGTGTTGTAGACTCTTGTTTACCTACACCACGCATCATCATGCACATGTGAGCTGAATCAATCACCACAGCTACACCACGTGCACCAGTCACTTCAGCCACAGCTTCAGCGATCTGCTGAGTGAGGTTTTCCTGAATTTGTAAGCGACGGGCAAACATTTCTGTAATACGTGCGAATTTTGATAAACCTAAAACATTGCCTTCTGGGAGATAAGCAATATGTACGCGACCATAAAAAGGTAATAAATGGTGCTCACACAAAGAATAGAATTCGATATTCTTAACTAAGACCATTTCACGGTTATCGGATGGGAAAACCGCATTGTTGGTCACTTCTTCAAGTGTCTGGCTATAACCAGAAGTAAGATATGAAAAAGCTTTAGCAGCACGCATAGGCGTATCTTTAAGACCCGGGCGATTCAGATCTTCACCAACGGCAGTTAGGATATTTGCGTAGGATTGCTGCATAGACATAAGACGTGTTCACTTACACTGAGAGATTGAACAAGGACGGCATTGTAGCAGAAAACTATTACAATGCCTTCTTTTGGAGTTAAATCCGATTATTGTTTAAACTGTGGGTTCTTTTCTGCACGTTTAAGCAGAACCAGTACAGCACCTGTGCCGCCTTGTTTTTCTGGGGCGCTCACGAATGCCAATACATCACGATGTTGACGTAACCAACTATTTACATAAGTTTTTAAGATTGCTTCTGGACCTTTGCCATGCACAATTTTAATGACGTTTTGATTGTCATCTTTCGCCATTTGAATAATTTGCAGCACGGCAGAACGGGCTTCTTCAACAGTGCAACCGTGTAAGTCGACAGCTTCAAACCAACGTAGATTACCAGCTTTCAAATCTTCAAAAACTTTATGTTGTAAGGTTGCAATGCGATAGCTTAAAGCAGCTTGACTGGCAACAGGGTTGAGCATCGCTTGCGTATCAGAAAGTAATGCATCATCTGTTTCCATAGGACCAATTGCAGCAGCACGTTTAGCCAACGTTTGCGCATCAGGTTTTTTACGACCCACTTTTTCCATTTTTGCAATATTTCCTGCATTCATTTTTTGAACACCTTGCATTTGCTTTTGGAAAAGCGCGAAGTCTTCTTCCTGCTCTTGTTCAACAGTCTTTGGCGTTGGCTCAGGCTGTTTAGCAATCGTTGAGGAATGTGGATTCGTAATTTGCTTTTTAAAAGATTTCAGTAGGTTGTACTGATCTTTTGAAAGCGAAGAATCGTGTTTGCTCATAATGAAAAAACGGGAAATATACAAAAATTTAGTGCAATTATAGCCTTAAATGGCACTGATTTGAACTGGAAAGACTTTATATAAAGAAGATCTCTTAATTCATTACAAGTCCTATTTAGGCTTCAAAGTTGAATTAATTAATTTAATAACTTTTTTATTTTTATATTGTTCTGCAAGAGCTAATGCTGATTGTTCTTCATTAAATTTAGAAATACACACGATTTCGGTTGAAGCGCCTTTTTCAAGTAAATAAGAAATTATCTGATATTGATTTAGGCGGATAGCTTTACCTAATGGGGAGCATCTAGTGAAATAATATGTTTGTGGTTCAACTTCATCTACTACAAGTTCATTTATTTTTCTCAGCTTCATTTTTTTTGATGAAAGAAATATCTGTGTGCTCGATAGCCGCCATAATTAAGGTGGTATCATAAAATTCATTGTTTTCACCAAAATTTAAATATTCAAGATACAAATTTTTGGCTTTTTCATAATTATCAATATCATTTTTCTGTGTCAGGTTCTTTATCGCATTTTGGAAAAAATCATTCATATCATCAAAATCATTTATTGCTGCATGGAACATGAATATATTTATTAAATATGGCTCATCAGCTAAATTCTTTTTCAATAAATGAGGGATATCTTTATAAAAAATCTGTTCAAAATGATTTAATTTTTCCATGGAAATAGGGTGAGATTTAATATTGATTGGTTTTGATAAAGAATTTTTATGTCCTTTAGAAATAGAAAAATAGGTTGAATTTTCAATATTCTTGTTTTTAGTATTGATTGAGTAATTAATGACTATTGGTAAGCCTTGATAACTAATGATTTCAATTTGATTATTATTGAAATCATAATTTTTGCCCTTTAGCACGTTAGTATTTATATTTGGAAAAATTTGATTTAGGTCAATCTGCGCAGCAATGATGCCTTCGGGCATAGTGGAAATATTAAAGTAGAGGATATGATTTTGGCCAATATGATACGGTGAGCCAGTATAAAGAGTTATATTTTTTGCCCAACTTATCTGGTGTAGTGAAACCAAGATTAATGAAATGAATAGAAGAGTAGAAGAAATAATCGACTTCATTATTTTTAATTCTCAATTGAATAAAAATTATAAAAAGGATGTGTAATTTTTTTAATATGGATGCAAAGTAGAAAAAGGGTGAGCGAACTCACCCTACATATTTCATTTATATTTTATCAGGCACACCAAACAGCTCCTTAAACGCCTGATCAGGGCGTGGCTGCTTCATAAAACTTTCACCGACCAAGAATGCATGAATATCATGTTCTTGCATCATCGCGACATCAGCAGGTGTTGCAATACCGCTTTCTGTCACAAGTAGGCGAGAAGGTTCAAGTAACTTCTTCAAACGTAATGATGTATTGAGGTCAACATCAAAGGTTTTTAAATTACGGTTATTGACGCCTAGTAGACAGTTGTCAGAAAGACGCATTGCACGCTCAAGTTCTTCTTCGTCATGTACTTCAACCAATACGTCGAGATTGTGCTCAAAAGCAGTTTTCGACATTTCTTCGAGTTGTTGATCAGACAAACAAGCCACGATTAATAAAATACAGTCCGCATGTAAAGCACGTGCTTCAATCACACCATAAGGGTCAATTAAAAAATCTTTACGTAGCGCAGGTAAGTCACAGTTCGTACGTGCAATCTGAATGTTTTCATCGGCACCTTGGAAAAAGTCGACATCAGTTAAAACAGACAAACATGCCGCACCAGCATCTTGATATTGCTGCGCAATTTCAGCAGGGTTAAAGTTTTCACGAATGATGCCTTTCGATGGTGATGCTTTTTTAATTTCAGCAATCACCCCCGGACGTTTAGAGCCGAGGTTTTGTGCAAAACCTCGAATGGGTGTAGCTGCTTGAGCTAGCTCTTCGACATCTTTATAGCTATGTTGTTTAAGACGGGCTGCAAATTCTTCTTTTTTACGTTCAACAATTTTACCCAAAATTGTATTGGCGATATCTACCATGATCTGTGTCCTAATCTTAAGCTTCGTATTCTTTTAAAGTTTTCGTAAATTCAGACAAAATGCCCATTTTTTCTAAGGCTTGACCGCCATAGATAATGTCATGTGCTAATGCAACACCTTGTTTATAGCTTTTGGTTAAGCCTGAAACATAAATGCCTGCGCCTGCATTTAGGGCAATCATATTCGCGGCTTTATCACCGAGTGCAGATTTATTTTTACCTAAAGCATCTTTGATCAATTTTAGACTTTCAGCAGCACTATCTACAGATAGACCCGTTAAGGTTTGCGACTCGATATCTACAGCTTCCGGCTGAATTTCCCATTCAGTGACTTCGCCATCCTTGAGTTCAGCAACATAAGTACTTGATGCAAGGCTAATTTCATCTAAACCGTCTTTTGAATGCACCACCAAGACATGTTCTGCACCGAGTTGTTTTAAAACTTCAGCCATAGGACGACATAATTCTGTAGAGAAAACACCAATCACAAAACGTTTTACGCCGGCCGGATTCGTAAGCGGGCCAAGTAGGTTGAAAATACTACGGAAGCCCAATTCTTTACGTGGACCAGCAGCATATTTCATGGCTTTATGATGATTAGGTGCAAAGAGGAAACCCACGCCCATTTCACGAATACAGCGTTCAGTTTGCTGCATGTTCAGGTCAAGGTTGATTCCTGCTTGTTCTAAAAGATCAGAAGAGCCTGATTTTGATGAAACACCACGACCACCATGTTTAGCAATAGTTGCACCTGCTGCTGCAATAACAAAACTAGACGCAGTAGAGACGTTAAATAAGTTTTGACCATCACCACCCGTGCCAACGATATCTACCAAATGTGGCAGATCACTGACATCAATTTTGATCGCAAATTCACGCATTACACGTGCTGCGGCAGTGATTTCATCAATACTTTCACCTTTTTGGCGTAAGCCCATCATCAGTGCGCCAATTTGAGCATCGGTTGCTTCACCTTGCATGATGGTGCGCATCACTTCTTCCATTTGAGGTTGAGTGAGTTCAATATTTTTCGTGATGTTATTTAAAGCTTGTTGAATATTCATAATATTTTTTGCACTCGATTATGCGTAAATTTCTAAGAAGTTTTTAAAGATTTGATGGCCATGTTCACTAAGAATTGATTCAGGGTGAAACTGCACGCCTTCGACAGGCAATGTCTTATGTTTGACTCCCATGATTTCTTCCATCGTGCCATCTTCTTCATTGGTCCAGCAGGTCACTTCTAAACATTCTGGCAAAGTCGCTTGATCAATCACCAAAGAGTGATAGCGAGTAGCGGCAAAAGGAGAAGGGAGGTTGCTGAAAATGCCTTGATCGCTGTGATACATGTCAGATAAACGTCCGTGCATCACTTTTTTAGCGCGAATAATATCGCCGCCAAAAGCTTGTCCTATGGCTTGGTGGCCTAAACACACACCCAGTAAGGGAATTTTTCCCGCAAAGTGTTGAATCGCAGGAATTGAAATACCTGCTTCACTTGGCGAACAAGGGCCAGGACCAATGACTAAATACTTCGGTTGCCATCGCTCGATATCTTCCAATGTCACGGCATCGTTACGTACAACTTTTACTTCCTGATTTAACTCGCCAAAATATTGGACGATGTTGTAGGTAAAAGAGTCATAATTGTCGATCATTAGAAGCATTTTGGATGTAAACCTCTGATTTTTATTGTGGTAATAATTAATTTATCTAATTGTTACTCACAATGTTACTCACATTAGAATTTTTGCTTAAATTTAGCGCAATTAAAAAAGCCGCTAATTTAAGCGGCTACTTTATCAGAGTTTGAGGGTTGTGTGACAACTTCATTTACATAGCTATTCAGCCAGTAACTTAGTTTTCCATCCTTATTTGGTTTTTGGATCACACCATCATTAATACGAGAATAAAGAGAGGGGATTGAGATATTTAATCGTTGGGAAAACTCTCTCACATTTACTCGACGCTCATCCTTTTTTTGAATAGCTTTTTTTAGCTCTTGCATTTCATTAAAGATAGCTTGAAGCAATTCATGTTCAGCATTAGATTTCATCAAGACACCTCCTTCAAACTTTCCACAACATTTCTAGGCAACCCACTCAAATAACAACTAAACAAGTGGTAAAGCTCATCCGCGTTCATTTCATTTACTTCGATCATGCCACCTGTGCCATTTACAACACGCTGGCTTGACCACCCACGCATATTGAAAGTGAACTCATTGTCGTAATCGACTGCATTAACAATCGCATTAAACAGTCCAATTTCTTGTGCATCCCAATTTTCAAAGTAGGGCATGTCTTTAGAAGTTAAGTTGTCAATTTGGAGCTGGGCGAATTGAGGTTTTGTTAATTGAATTTTAGTCATTGGCTGGCTCCTGTGCTTTTAAATCAACTAAACCAACACCTCGATCTGCTAATTGAAAATCAACAGTGTATTCAACAAGCGAATCAATATAAGGTGCATGCCAAATTTCAAACCAGTCACAGCCACCCTTGTATTCTTTTGCTTCTTCTAGCGTCGCACACCAAAAAAAGTTTTTATGTTTCGTGCCATAGCCTGCTTGATACCAGAACTTCATACAGTTACCTGGTTGACTGCGTAAGTCGCGGATGTAATAACCACCTTGACGTTGTGCCACTTCCAGCACCGCTTGGGCTTTGGCTGCTTGCCATATCTTCCAGCCAAAATGGATAATATCCATTTGATAAGAATCATCTTCATTCTTGGAAAATGTTTCATTGTCGGTTTTTCCCATTTTTTTTAAATGGCTTTCAAACGCTTCTCTTTCTTTCTGAATATCCATCACGCCACCTTTTTATTCATAAACTGATCTAACATCTGTATCGGTGTTAATTCTTTTCCCGCAAGTAAGTTTTTTAGGTACGCGACCGATCTTTGCTTTGGAGTTGCTTGCTGATAGTCAGGATGGTTGCCGTCATTCACTTCGCAACCCGCACGCTGAATAAAGCAAACATTTGCTTCATACCAATCTAAATTACTTGAGCTTTTTGCATCAGGATTATCTTGCCCAACAAAGCCAATAAAATGCCAAATTACACAGCGCTTTGACGTATCAGTATTTGCAAAAATAATATCAATCCAAGAGTCTTCATCTGTCGCTTCAAGGTACGGGATAAAATCAGTTAGAAACTTTTTATAATCATCACCATAAACTTCAAAGCAATTAATTTCAGGTCGATTGTCAGTAAAATACTTTTTACCGCATGGAGATGTTTTTAATTCCATCACGCCACCTTCGCCAAATTATTCATCATCACAGCCTTGCGATACTTTCCAGCCATGGCCCATTTCAAGTCATCAACAAAGCTTTTCCCATTGTTGAAATACTGCTTTAGAAAAATCTCATAACGCTGAGATAGGTATTCATCCAATTCGTAAAACTCTTTAATTTCGTGACGCTCGAAAGGAATCACGCTGCGTTTCACACCATCGCTAAATTGTGTTTTCACAATCATGGCGTTTTTCTTGAGTTCAATTTTGTGACCGCCACGATCTAGCCATTCGATAAAAGCAGGTGAAATGCTGTTTGGTAGTTTCATGCTGCAATCCTCCCTTTGCTACGTTCAGTAAATAACTTTTCGTAGTACGCTTGGCAGTGCGGGATCTTGTCTTTGATTTTTTGAATGATTGTTTCATCGCGCTCAATCACAACAGTTGTAAGACGCTCACGAATATCAATCTTTTCAACAAGATCAATCAATTGCTCCCGATCATCCCAATCTTTTGTGAGCTCGACAGGGCAAGGGAATAGCCAAAAATCAATAAAGCCACTCTCGAACTTAATTTCTTTGCCAAAAGTTTTTAGATGCCAGTCTTCATAAGCCATAAAATAACCATGAAGCTGCACGTCATAACCTGCTTTTTTAACCTTCTCCATAGCCTCATCTGCAAAGAAAGGATGGGTGCCAATATCCCAAGTACACTTGGTATCACCAATGGTCGGGGTATTTAATTCAAGAATGTCGCACTCACCAGTGATCAAATCTGTATTCACACGACCTTCATGCTTTTTAAACTTTTTGAAGCGCATCCTCCCAGACATTTCAATCGCCAAGTCTTCTAGCATGTTGCCTTTAGCTGTGAATTGATTCCCTTTGAATGAGCGGAATGTATATAAATCCTCTTTCACCACATCGCGAATCGCATTTTTCGCAGTATCAGAAAGTGATGCATCTTTGAGTTTTTGAACTAAAGCATTTTCCTCTTCGGTGCGCTTTTTCTTACGAATGAGAGTGTTAATTTCATCATTTCGCAACTCACTGGCAATGCTTTGAGCATCACCAATAAGTTTATGTAGAGATGAGCAGCGAAATAGTTTCATGATTGCACCTCCGATAAAACTTTTAATTCAGAAGCTGGAAAAAATCCTGTACCTACATCAAATTCAACAACCCATGGATACTCGCCATTGTACTGACTTGGGTTGTAAGCAATAACCTTACCGATCATGCCGTCATAGCAAATCTCATCAGGTTCGGGAATGTTTATGGTTTCCACTGTGCAACCTACTCTCAATTGCATCACTGAGCCTCCACTGCAATGCGCTGAGCATCTGTCAAACCGTATCCATCAAGGATGTAAGCCTTATCAATCGCGCCAGCATTCAACTGTTCAAGTGCTGCATTAAATTCATCATCAGACAGGGATGGTTTAGGTGCCTCAACCGCTGCTACCTCCACAGCTTTAGCATTCTTAAACCAATCTTTTGCTGAGCTCATACCATCACGAAGGCTGGTAAAAATCTTGCGAAGTGACACCACGTTTGCAGGGGTAATGGCTTCAAGTCGGCGCTGAATGAAGCCCTCAATATCTTCTTTAGTAACACCAAACTGCTCGAAAGCTTTAACTAGTTTCTGCACGCCTTCTGGTGATGTATCTGCATTTGCATGGATGGTTTTTTCACACTGATCCACAGCAGCATCCACAACATCACCTGGAATTACGCCCAAGATGCAGGCACGAAGTCGACGTGCGCCATTGTTTGCAACCAGCTCATAAATATCGCGCGGATCGGTCAGTTTTTTAGATCCACTGCGTGTGAAGCGAATATGTGGAACCTGAAAAACCTTGGTTTGACGAGTATTGGTTTCAACATCCCAAGCAAAGGCTTCAACAGTAGATTCACCGTTTTCAGATGAAAGCTCGCGAATTCCGTACTGAATATTCCCCCAGTTCTGAGCAAGCATTTCAGCCAAGCGAATTGATGGGCCAGAGATTGAACTACCACCGCGTGCATAGGAATACACAGCGGACTGGGCTAATCCTGGACGCTGACAAGCATTCATCACGCGGTCGTAAGCTTCAATTGGATTACGTGGAAACTGCTTTGCAATCACAAGGGCAGCTTGAACCTCAGCAACTGCACGCTGACTATCAGCCTGAACAGTAGACATTGCTTGAGTTTGTGGCGCAGAAACCGCAAACGGATTTTGATTTACATGTACTGGTGCATTCATCCGTAAATCTCCTCTGCCATATCCTCAGCAACATAAGTAGCTTGCTGTTCAGATTCTTTTAAAAACTGTTCTTCACACCAATCCACAATCAACACATTCAACGCACGTAACTGCTCAGGAAGTAAGACAAATTCATTACCTTCTTTAGTTACCACAGCATCAGTTTTCATTACAGTTACCAGTGTGTTTTCAATTGCTTTAAAAGCAGGGATATCAATTTCATGACAGTTCTGTGGATCTGAATCACCAACTGCAAAACCTTGTGTGCACTCAAGTAATGGCATGCTACATTCGATAGACGCATCACTGATAAAGTCGAAGCGATATTGGAGCGTGAATTTAACCTTACCGTCTTGAATAGCAATGTCTTCAGCCACTTCAAAATCAGGGAAGACAGGAGCAAGGATTAAGGTGTTAGCTTTGATGTTCATGATGGCACCTCATCTGCAGGCAACCCCAAGGCCGCATTCAAGCGATTAACTTGAACAGCAGGAAGAATTGCTATTGCTGGTTTTTGTTCAAACTTTTCAAGCAATGATTTTGATTCAGGCCAAACTTCCCAAAGCTTTTTAAAGGTATGAACACTTTCAAGAACAGCATTAATTTCACGCGACATAACATTGCGCTGATTCTTTGTGTCATTCACTTTGTCATTAGCTTGCAGCCAAGCAATTGCAACCGGGTTGTCAGCAAGAAAAGCAATTCGTGAATAATTACTTTCGTATGACATGGGTTTTGATTCACTAAGAGATACAATGTGTCGCTGACCACCAATGTTTGTATCCATGCGACTTTGCTTGTAAAGGAAACTAGCTGGTAATTTCTTCATAGTTTTGAGGTGCTCACCATGGTGATCCATGTAGAGAGCATCACCAGCAGCAATAAGTTCAGCTTCGGCTTTAGACTGTTTTTCAGAAAATGCATGATCTAAAACAGTTTTAAGCATTGACTGACGAATTTGTTTTGTTAAACGACTCATCACACACCTCCCTTAATTGCCAAAACAGTCTGACGATCCATTTGCTCAGCGTGCTTATAAAAAGCCATTAGTGCCAATCCAAAGAAGATTGAAATGAGCAGGGCGATAGCAAAGAAATCACCAATGCGTTTTTTAGCTTTAGCGGGCTTCATTTCTTCAGCTGTAGGGTGTTGGTAAAGACGCGCAGATGTTTGGCTTTTGTTAGAAGTAAACTCTGGTGTATTGCTATGTGAAAATTGTTGTTCCATAATGACCTCGCAGTTTGCAAAGCACATCAGTAGGTAAGAGGATTGATGTGCTTTTTTATTGTCTGTGAGATAAATATAAGAAAACTTAGTTTTATAGTCAATAGTTTTTATAAGAAATCTTATTTTTAATTCTTTTGAAACTTATTTTTAGAGATGTAACAGACAAAAGAAAACCCACCGCTGAGGTGGGTTGTAGAAGATACCAAGAGAAGATTAAGGGCGATGCATTCTATCGGCTAAATAATAAATACCAAATAAAGTCACCATAATCATCTGCCAAAAAACGAAAAAGAATATGAGTGCCACTACATAGTAAATACTATTATAAATTACCGCGGAAACCGCAAAAATATCGACAGAATAAACCAAACGGACAATAAATATAAAAACTGCGCTTAGAATGCTGATTGCTGATAGATAGCCAAATAAGAGAGTTAAGTAACGACGACGACTTAATTTCGACTCTCTTAGTCCTCCTGCAACCGGTTCGCGCAAAAAAGGTGCAGGAAGAGACATTACATTGTCCATAGGCGCGTAATTATACGAAGCAATCGCTGCTAATGAGCCAATATAGAAACCTGGTAATATCTGCACAAAAGTAGATATATTGTCAAAGGCATCGTGATCAAAAATATTAACCCCTTCTGCACTATTAAAGTCAATTAAGGCAAAAATTGAGCAAAAAACAATAGCTAGCGTACAAGGTAAAATATATAGCAGTGAGCGCAAGTTATCCCCACTATTTGGGTATTGAACTTTTAAAAAATCAAAAGCTTTCAATGCGTAACCGAACATAAATCACCTATTGTTTAGAATAGTCGCCACACCTCACTCAGGAAGACATGATTAATTTGAGTATTATCTGAGTGGGCAATTCGCCCGTTAGTTGGATCAAAAGCCTTCTTCAATACAAAGGCCGAATTTAAGCTATTAGCATTATCCAATGGGATAGTTTGTTCTCCACCTGCTTCATTTTCAATAATAGCAAAAGTAGTTATATCATCAAGATTTAGTTTATTTCGCATGGCTGTATCAATTAATGAGCGCATATAGCCTTGGGGTGTATCATTAGCTGTTAAAGGGGTGATACCAAAATCCAAAGCAGCACTTAAGCGCGTTAAGCGTTGATTTGGATCATTAAGATTTGATGTAACCTTGCCTTTCAATCTAATTTTATTGAGACGTCCAGACTTGATTGCCTCAGTTAATAACTCACCTGCAATTGGATAAAAGCTAGATATTACATTGAATTTATAGATATCAGGTGAGCCATCTGGATTGTTTGCATTATCAGGATTAGTTACTTGGAAAACACCTTCTGAGTTTGGAGATACTTTTTTAAGTTGTCGCAAATACCAATTTAAGGTTTTCCCCAAAATTGATGTTGGCATTCCGACCACATGTTCCACACCCATTACAGCTAAAAGTGGGTGGTTTGGATCTAATTTAATTACGCAATGACATAGGTGCTTAACACTTTGGTTCTTACCTCTTCTCTGAACAGCATTAGCGCCAGTTACCTTATCTCGAAGCGTACGATCAGGAGCTAAACCATCATAATAACCAAATACAATATCAATTTTAGTTGAGGTGATTTCTAAATATTCTATAGTCGTGCTATATGTACCATTTTTATAACTATATTCCTGAGTCAAATTATTTAAGTTTTTTTTGATTAAAGTGAAGGTATCATAGATATTTACATGATCTATTGGAGGTAATTTTGATTTTTCACCTCTTGTTTTTAAGCAGAACTCATAATACTGCACTATGATTTTATCCGACATTATGTAACCCCCTTATAGGTTAAAGTTATAGGTTAAAGTTTTAACGTGTAGCTAAATAAAATTAAGTTTTTTAAAGAATTTCTCAAAATTAAAATCAGTATTTGATTCTTGAAATTAAACTTTAAATAAACCAAAACCCCACAAAGTGGAGTGATGTCTGCTATCACCCGATCCAAGGGTCGCGTCGGGTTCGCAGTTTCAATAAACCCCAAGCACCCCCATGCTTGGGTAAATTATCTTAATTCATTCTTGTTCTGCGCTTAGCGCGATATGTATAGCGAATACAGTCAACAACTTGACCTACAAAATGGCAATCCTCATCTAAAGGAATGATGTTGGGTTGGAAGTTTGGATTTAGCGCCTGAAGGTAGCGAGATCCATCAGTCTCAATTACCAATTTTTTAAATGTAGCGTCTTCAAGTCTTCTTACAACAATCATGTCACCAGACTGCATATCACTGTAATAAACATCAGGATCAACAAGAATATAGTCACCTTCAAGGAAATCAGGATTATTACTAATACCTTGAACCTTTAAGTAAAAACAATTTGTACATTCTTCAGGAAGTGGAAGCCATTCCTCTACTTGCGACATATCCACAGCTTGAACACTGGTGAATACGCCAGCTTGAACCCATGAAAGTACTGGGGCCATCTTTGACACTACAGGTGTTACATTTCCAAAAGTGCTACTAGGCTCGCCTTTACCAGTAAGAATGTACTCAGTAGAAACACCTAATTCATTTGCTATTGCATCAAGTGAAGCTGCTTTAGGCAAATAACTATCCTTTTCCCATTCCGTGACAGCAGGCGAACTTACACCTGCAATCTTAGCTAATTGTGCTTGAGTTAATTTTTTTGAGCGTCTAAGCGCACGTATACGCTGACCAATAGTTTGATTTTCCATATAAGTTATCTTACATATTGCTTTTATAAGTTTTCTTTGATTAAATACTAAGAAATCTTATTTTTAAGGTGTGCGAAATGACCAGACAAGAAGCTTTTGAGCTACTTGGCGTTAATGGTGTTGAGTTGGCTGAGATGCTTGGAATTAAGCCGCCAGCTGTTTACCAATGGCCAGAAAATAAAATACCACTTGCACGTGAATATCAGATTCGCGACTTAGCAAGCGGGAAAGTTCCACTTAAGCGCCAAACAGAGGTGTGCTTATGAGTCTTGATAAAAAATCTACACATGTTCGTTTATCTCCTGAGAACCATGAACGCGCAAAGGTTCTCTCAAATATCAAAGGAAAAGATCTTGCACAGTACCTTGCTTATTTACTTGAAAAAGAAATAGCAGGTGAGTGGCATGTACTTAATTTACAAGCAAAATCATTCGAGCGCTTGGGAGTATCAGCTTTGTTGCGGGATTTAAGTACCGAGGTTCAATTTCATGAGGGATCGGAAGGGATTTGCAGGGATTTAGGCAAAGAAAAAGCCTGATGGTCAAGATCAGGCTTTTAGTAATTCAAATAACAGGAGTCATTGAATATGAAAACTAATTTAGCACAACAGCCCCAATGGGGCAAATGTCTAAGCCCTAAAAATATTCATTTCATCAGTGGTTTAACCCTTACAAGCCCCTTTGAAGGAGCTTAGAAGCTATGCGCGAATATGGAAAAGTATCACCACACTTTTGGACAGGATCGACTGGTAAACAGTTGAGACAATGTCCTGAGTCTTTAGTGGTATCTATGTATTTAATGACTAGCCCTCACGCCAATATGTTGGGGCTTTACTACATGCCACTTTTATATGTGGCTCATGAAACAGGCTTAGGCATGGAAGGGGCTTCGAAGGGGCTTCAATGGGCTTGCGAAGCAGGTTTTTGCAGTTATGATCACGCTTCTGAAATGGTGTGGGTTCATGAAATGGCTCGCTTCCAAATTGCTGACAAATTAAAGAGTACTGATAAGCGCAGTATTGGTGTTCAAAACGAATACAACTCATTACCTTCAAACCCTTATCTAGCAAGCTTTTACGATAAATACAGTCAAGCATTTTGTATGACTGAAAAACGTCAAAATACAGTTAAAAAAGTAGTTAAAAACGAAGCCCCTTCGAAGCCCCTTGCAAGCCAAGAGCAGGAACAGGAGCAGGAACAAGAGAATACACACACAAACGCGCAAGCAGATTTTTCAGAAAGCGATCATTGGAAACCAGATCTTGAACAACTGGCGATTGCCTTAAGAACCACAAAATATTCTCAACGAGTTTCTGAAATCCTAAGCATGGAAGATTTTCAATTCCATCTTGGGAATTTTAATACTCACCATGAAAACAATCACCAGCTCACTGATAACCAAAAACTTCGAAAGTTTGCACAGTGGATTTTTCAGGAGTTTGAAAAACAACTGGCTAAGACTGAGCGTGAAGCTAAAAAATCTACAGGCCGTATTCCCGAAAAACAAAACTCTCGCAACGTAAACGATGCATGGGGTGAAGTTCAGCAGTATGCACCTGCCAGTGACAACATTGAATTGGAGGATTTGGTATGAACGCATCAATCCTGAATACAAAAATCCAAATGAGTGCTGAGTTCTGTGAAGCTCACAAGGTTCAAAAAGTTCGAGTAGGGCAATCTGCAATTTGCAAGCAATGTGCTTCAGAGATTTTAAGCAAAGCTCACAAGGATCACGAGGTCGAAGTAAATCGCATGGTTCGTGAAAAGCATTTTGAGGGGGCTAAGCTACCAGCTCGTCATGCGAATAGCGGCTTCAAAGATTACATCGTAAAAAACATTGGTCAGCAGAACGCCAAGCAACACTGCACTGCATTCACAAAAGATTTCAAGCAAGGCGTTAACCGCAATTTGATTATGGTGGGTCGTACAGGCACAGGCAAAACACATCTGGCATGCGCTGTAGCTCGGAACATCTTGAAATCACGCAAATATGCTCGTTACATCACTTCGGAAGATATGGGTAATGAGATTGCAAATGCGTGGAAAAAGCCTGATGACACAGAATCAAACGCAATTCACCGATTCACCGAATATGACCTGTTAATTCTTGATGAGTACGGCTTGCATGACCGTCACGAAAATCGGTTGCAGCTTGTACACAAAGTTTTATATGCGCGTTATGACGCAGCAAAGCCAACCATGTTGATCTCAAACATGACTATGGCTGAACTGCAAAAAGATTTGGGTGATCGTCTTTGGTCGCGGTTTCAGCATGATGGCCTGGTGATTGTGGAATGTAATTGGGCGGATCAGCGTGTAGGAGGTGGGGTGTGAAGATTTTGATTGCTTGTGAAAAATCAGGTGCGGTGCGAGATGCATTTATCAAACTTGGTCACGATGCTATTTCTTGCGACATTCAGCCAAGCGATTCGAACTTTGGCCCACACTACCAGGGTGATGTGCGCGACCTTCTTGATTATCCGTTTGACATGATGATTGCACACCCTCCATGCACACATATTGCTGTGAGCGGTGCTGCCTGGTTCAAGGATAAAGTTTTAGATGGACGCCAACATGCAGCAGTTAGTTTTTTTATGATGTTGGCAAAAAGCAATATTCCGCGGATTGCTATTGAAAACCCTGTCTGCATTATGTCGAGCGTGTGGCGTAAACCCGACCAAATCATTCAGCCTTGGCAGTTTGGGGATGAGGCTCAAAAAACAACATGCCTTTGGTTGAAGGGGCTGCCATCGCTTAAACCAACAAATATTGTTGATAAAGGGGAGATGGTTGAGTTTGCAAGCGGTAAACGCATGGCTAAATGGTATGCAGATGCAAGAGGAAGCTCTGAGAGATCAAATATAAGAAGTAAAACATTTCAGGGGATTGCGGATGCCATGGCGATGCAGTGGGGTGGGGATATGCGTCAAGGTGACCAGGGCGACCTATTTGGAGGTGTGGCATGACATTCAAAACAGCATCACCTAGCAGAGACCGTGCACGCAGCGCATTTGAAAAGCGTCTAGATATTTTGATTCTTGCGGCGCATGCAGGATGTGAAATTACCGTGACTGATGTGCTTGAGGCCGCATTGGAGACATCAAGAATGACAGCAAGGGCTTGTCTAAATGATCTGGTTGAATGCGGCTACTTGGTTAAAACAACGATCTATGCGTATCAAGCCACAGAGCAATGCAAACAACTATTTGGGGTGAAGGGATGAAAGCACAGCAATTTATTGAAGACCATGGATTAGAGCAGGCACGCAATTTACTAGGGATGCTTAAAAATCTTGGCTGTCCTAATGATATGAAGTTCACAGTCATAAATGGGATGTGGCACAGATCAAGTGAGGGGTTTACGTACGATGATCTTAGTACTGCCATCGCTGACCACGACCGCACGGACCATGTATCAGACATTCGCAATCATATTGCGCCGACGACGAGGGTGATTGAGGGATGACTTTAAACAAAAAACAACGTGCAGAACTCAAGATGAAATTTGGTGGTCATTGTGCTTATTGTGGCTGTGAGTTGGGTGACAAGTGGCATGCGGATCATATTGAGGCAGTTAAGCGGGACATTATCCACGTTGGTGGTGGGAAGTTAATTTCAGGAGAAATGACTCGACCACACCTAGACACGATTGAAAACATGAATCCAGCATGTGTGCCTTGCAACTCCAATAAATCATCAATGTCTTTGAAGTCGTGGCGCAGTCTTTTAACTCACTATCGTGATGTTCAGTTGCTAAGGGACAGCACTCATGCTCGTCATCTGCATCGTTTTGGATTGATTGAAATTAAATCTGATCCAGTGGTGTTCTTTTTTGAGACTTGGCGAGGTGAGCATGAATAAGCACTTTCAAACATTGGTTGGCTTTAAAAATGGAACTAAGAAGATTTTTAAAGATTGTTTTTATGATCTTTGGGATGCATGGGATGAACTTTTAAGTGCATTCAAGAAAATTGGTTTTGTGGTTTTTGTGTTTGTTGTTTGGTTATTCGGTCTTGCTTTGATCTGCATTTTGCCACTGGCTACATGGTTGCGTTTGAAGTGGGAGCGCGATGCTGAGGAAAAAAGAAAAAAGGCTGTTCAGGAGTGTATGGATCGCATGACCTGTTTGCATAACAAGCGAGGTGACAGTGACCAGCATCTCACTCACTGAATACCATAAACAATATGCGCCCAAGACTAAACCCAAGTCAGGGCGCAGCAAATTTAACTCACAGCGCATTGAAAAGGATGGAATGAAGTTCGATAGCGTCAAAGAGTACAAGCGCTATATCGAGCTTACAGCGCGAATGCAAAGGGGTGAAATTTCAGAGTTACGGTGTCAGGTCAAATTTGTCTTGGCACCCAAAGTGAGATTGGAAGGCGAGAAAAGAGCAAAACCCGAATTGAGGTATTACGCGGATTTTACATACATCGAAAACGGGAAATTCATTGTTGAAGATGTGAAGTCGCCGGGAACGAGAAATTTACCGAGTTATCGCAACAAGAAACACCTTATGAAAACAGTACACGATATCGATATTAAAGAAGTTTGAGGGATTGGGATGAATGCAGTAGCAGAAAAATTTGAACCGTTTGAGTGGTTGACCAAAGGTATTACGGCGAAGTCACCAAACTTTGAGCCACAGGCACATGGCACTGGGGAGAAACCTTTAAATTATGAAGATCGTTTGGGTGCGATTGCGAGTATGGAGACACAGCTCGCAAAGTCAGTTACAGCGCTTATTGTCTTTGATGGGAAGTGCGAAAGTGATTATGAGTATGTGCGTAATCACTTGGTTAAAATTATGTTAGTCAATGCTAAGGATGATAAGAAGCGGGAGCCTGAGCATATCACCATGAATCATTTGGCTTACTTGATTGCCCGTATGGTAATAGACTTTGCATTAAATCCTGAGCTTGAGGGGAATTTTACAGCGCAAGGTCGATTGTATTATGCGGGTATTAATTCGATGCAGATGCAAGCCGAACTTTATCGTAAGACGTGGAAGCCATACGAAAACCTGATGTGTTTGGCTCTAGAGTCTGCGATTGATGAAGCATCAAATGCAATTAAAGTGTATAAAAAAAATACTTACAATGCGATTAATAGTTAGAAATCCTGTAGGATTGGATTTTATTTAAATCGATAATTTATATGAGAAAAGACATTATTGATCGGCAATTAATTCTAGTAATTATTCTTTGTACATTTGCTTTATTTTTATATGTTAAGACAAGTGATGATCCTCTAATTGATTTTCTAAATGGATCATGTATTGAAAGCTTGTTTCTAAAATTAGAAATAGGAAATAGCCTTTTGAAGGATTTAAGTATAGGAATCCTGGTTAGCACGATTTTTTGGACATTTAACAACTACTTGCCGAGTAAAAAATTAATTAATCAAAAGATTGGGAGACTAAATAGGGCTCTTTATTTAATATTAGAATCCTTCAATGGCAACCCTTTTCATCACGATAAGCATTATATTAATTGCCGAGAATTGAATATTAATGATCTATCAACAATTGAGCATATAAAAGAACTTCTAGATAGTAAGAAAATTTATGGAAGCATGGGGGAAAAATGCTTTTTTGAAATATGTAGTGAAAGTTATGATTTATTCAAATTTTTAAGTATTGCTGCCAATGAAATATCTCCTGAACATGGTGCACTATGGGATTCTTTAACAAGAAATATTACTGTTATTGGTCGCCTATATGAACAGTGGGTTGAAGATAGATCTAAAGACGGGATAAAGGCGGGATTTGATTATTCTAAAGGTACTTTATGGCTTAACTTAACTGAAATTCTAGAAGCTATGGAGAAATGGATGGAGTTAAATAATAAATAGTTTCCATTTTAACGGAATCTAAGCTATAGTTTCACTATACTGGTCGTATTACGGTTATCCGAGACCAAGTGTGTTTTGCACAGGATGTGCAGTAATTTTAAGTACCATTTAAAAAGGAATTTTAATGGAAAAATTTATTGAAAGTATCATCAAATACGGTCTCAACCTTGGTGTTGATAGTGTTTATGAGGCTATCCAAACCGAATTAAATCAAGAGAAAAATATTGGTTCTGAAATAGCCAATATATTTGTTGAAAAAGGGTATAGGTTTTTAAAGACTGAAATCCAACAACTCTGATTTAGTTTGATATTAAAAGCTCGCCAAACGGTGGGCTTTTTTTGTTGCCTGTGAAAAGCCAATTCATAGAACATGCCTTCGAGAAACTTCCCAAAATGGGGCTTGAGCTAGGGTGTGGCAACCCGACCTAAAGAGGATTGAAAGCAAGTAAAGCAGGCCGTGCATGTTAGGTGTGTGTGATTGTGAGTAGCGGTAGATCAGTTGCCGAGCTGATCAATATCGTAATCTAAGGCAAGGGTGTGGTAATTTGCCACGCCCTTTTTAATGCCCTGAGAAATGTTTTTTGTGTAAGCAATATCGGGGCACCTATGGCGGTTCCTATTAATTTCTAGTGGTTTTTAAATTGATTACCGCCACCCAATGCGCTCATGGCAGAAAGGATTATGAATCGGACTTCTATTCCGACTTATGTGGGTTCGAATCCTACTGGGCGCGCCAATATTCAGGAGATTCACATGCTCCAATTTTTAAAATGCTTATTCGGTTTTCATGGTGCGATTGAAATTGATCACACGATCGATGGTGATGAGATAAAAGTTTGTCGTAGTTGTTTGAAGGAATTAAAGTGACTTAATTCAACTTAATCGTTAAAATCACTTAGTAATTAATAGTTTATTTTTAAAATGAGTTAGATCTCAAATAAAATACATACTATTTTACCGATTATTGAAAACCTCCACATTTTGGATTTTAAGTTTCGCCCACGTCGACCCCAATGATGTGGGCATTTTTTTTGATTGAAAATTGCCGAACGTATTACGGCACGCAAAGCCCCTCGCATTCTAGATGTTGAGGGGTTTTTCTTTTCTTATTGGTGGTACCTATGACAGACAAAGTACATGCAAAACACGACTTAGAATTTTGCAGTGCTGAGCTGTCGAAATATCAGAATCTGAGTCGCACTGGTTTGACGCGAAATGAGATGCTGGCAATTGATGGAATCATGATTAAGCTGAAAGAGCGGATTAAGAATTTGCGTGAAGCTTTATATGCGTAGCCCAAAACGACTCGCTGAAATTAGAAAGCTGCCATGCATTCGGTGCGGTAATCCAGACTCACAAGCGGCCCACAGTAATTCAGCAAAGCATGGTAAGGGTAGATCAATCAAAGCCAGTGATGAGTTCACGGTACCACTCTGCCACTCTTGCCACAGTCAATTTGATCAGTTCAAGTTAGGCAATCGCGAAGAAAGCGAAAGGCTGTTTGAGCAGTGGTTGATTAAGACAGAGTTGGTGATGAATATGGAAGACAGAGAGGTTTTTTAAACCCAATTAGGTATTGTTCTAAATTTTACAGTAAAGTGGTTATCTAAATATTTTATGGATGAACTATGAAATCAGAACAATCATTTGAAACCCTAAAGGATGAATTAGGCGAATACCGTTTTGATCCTGCCTTGGTACCTGGGCATGTCAAAAATTATGAATCCTCAATGGGAACATATCATCGCGTAGATAGAATTGAATATGATGATGCGATCTTTTCAATTTTTAGTCTAACTTCATTAACTGAAGATGAAAAATTGTTAATGAGATCAGACTGGGAGCGTTACTGTTCTCGATAGTATTAATATGCCACCTTCGGGTGGTTTTTTTTGGAGTAAGAAATGAAAAATCCTACTCCAAAACTCGAACCCGCAACATTCGTCATTAAGTCATTTGAGGAAGTGGGTAAGGCAATCGCCTACATGCACAAGCATCATGCGAATGCGTTAAGTGATGGTAAGCCTTTAGTCGTTCGGATTGATCAGAAGCAAGAAGATCGAAGTAGGGCTCAGAATCGCTTGTATTGGATGTGGATGAGTCAGTGGGCCAAGCGTCAAGGCACAGATAAAGAATACGAGCACTTGTATTTTAAGAAGCGCATGCTTGCTCGGATTTATGCGCGTGATGATGTTGGTCAATATCGAAAGACGTTTGAAGCAGTCAAAGTTTTAAAAGAGCAAAGTCATCCGATGTATCAGCAGGTGGCGGATGGGTTGAATGAATTAATTAGTACGATGGATGCAACGGTAGATCAATTCACTGAGTATTTAAATGACATTCATGCGTTTTGTAATAAACATGGGTGTTGGTTGAATACGCCTGATGACTTGATGTTTGCTATTGAAAATTAAGCACATATCCCTATATAACTAAAATAATGAATAATATTTTGGGGGAAGTGTATGGAGTGGGTTAAAGAAAAGCTTTGGCAATTGGATGATTTTAGGCAAGCATTTCCAAGTGTTTTTTGGAGTGGTTATATTTTGATATTATTGGTTGTAGCTTCCGCAGTATTCTACTTCCCATTGATATCTAAGATTGCAAACTTTGAAATTTTACATATGAAGCCTTTCTATTTAGTGATTATGGATAATTTGAACACATTAAAGTGGGGCATTATTGTGGTTCCATTAATAGTGGCTTTTATTGGGTGGGGGTTTATTGATGATCTTTACCAGAAAAAGCTAAAACGACATTACCGACACTAAGACTTAAGAAACTATAACCCGCGCAGTGCGGGTTTTTTAGTGGGCGCTAACTATGAAAAGACCTTACCCGCCTGAACATCTTATTGATAAAGACTGGTCGGAAGAATTTCTATTTGAACCAGCTGCAGATATTCATGATTGGCTGCAAGAAACTATTCTCAATCCAAACAGCAAGCTATATAACAAAGACCATGAGCATTTGATTGGTCATTCTGGTATTTGCTTCCTATGGGCCGAAAGTGCATTCGAAAAACAAGGTCGAGTGGTTTTGGGACAGGCTGAGATTGTTCAATTCCAAGCAAGTGGATGGAAGAAATACAGACAAGAAGCTCAACTGATTCGATGGTTTGGATTTTTACCAAAAGCGTTAATCACATTGGACGCACGTTATTGTTCTGACTGTTCTGATTCATCATTCATGGCCTTGGTTGAACATGAGCTTTATCACTTAAAGCAGAAGATTAGTCCTAATGGTGGGCCATGTTATGACAGTCAATCAGGACACGCGATACTGCAAATACGTGGGCATGATGTGGAAGAGTTCTTTGGTGTGGTGCAGCGTTATGGTGGGCATTCAGGAATTCATAAAATGGCAGAGCTTGTTAATAGCGGCCCAACAATTTCTAAGGCAAATATTGCTCATGCATGCGGTACGTGTTTATTGAAGTTGGCTTAATTTTTTAACCTTTTAGCAGGACGTAGCATGACAAAGGGGTAGGTATGGCGGCACTTAAAGAGCCTGTAAAAATCTTTATAGTTCAGTCTCTTGCTTGCTTTGAAACCCCTCAACAGGTAGCGGATGCTGTCAAGCAAAGATTTGGCATCAAAATTGAAAGGCAGCAATGTGAAAACTATGATCCAACAAAATACTCTGGCCGTAATCTAAGTAAGAAATTAAAAGACCTTTTTGAAAAAACTCGAAAGGATTTTAAGACCAATATCGAAGATATTCCCGTGGCTAACAAAGCCTTCCACTTTAAAGAACTCCAAAAAATGTATGACGATTGGGGTAAGAACAAGGTCATGCGGCAGAACGTGCTTAAACAGGCGCAAGGGCTGCTTCAGTCAGGTAAAAGTGCTGGTCCAAGTGGTTTATCTGAAAAAGAGCAAATTGAAATTGAAATGAAGCGCCTAGAACTTGAAAAACTCAAGCGTGAAGTAAATCCACCTGAATCACGACCTCCTGAGGAAGATTACAAAATCAGCCTGAACCCTGATGAGGAAATTCCACATGAGCCAATTCTTTGAGCCCCCAGAGGGCGCAGTACAACTTACACCGAAACAGGCCAATATCTACCTATGGGGCTGGCAGAAAGAAGCGCGCTTTCGTGATGCTGTATGTGGTCGACGTTTTGGTAAAACCTTTTTGGCAAAAGCTGAAATGCGACGAGCTGCACGACTGGCTGCTAAGTGGAATGTGTCGGTCGAGGATGAGATCTGGTATGCAGCACCAACATTCAAGCAGGCAAAGCGTGTCTTTTGGAAACGATTAAAACAAGCTATTCCACCATCATGGCGAGCAGGAAAACCAAACGAAACTGAATGTACGATCACGCTAAAAAGTGGTCATGTCATGCGTGTGGTTGGTCTGGATAACTATGATGACCTTCGTGGATCTGGTTTGTTCTTTTTGATTATTGACGAATGGGCAGACTGTAAGTGGGCCGCATGGGAAGAAGTACTGCGCCCAATGCTTTCAACCTGTAAGTACATTGTGCATGGTGAACAGCGTGTCGGTGGTCATGTCTTAAGGATTGGTACACCTAAAGGCTTTAACCATTGCTATGACACCTTCATGGATGGTCAGCCTGGACATGAGCCTGATTGCCGAAGCTTTTCCTATACCTCATTACAAGGTGGAAATATTCCTGAATCGGAAATCATTGTTGCTAAACGTAAGATGGATCCAAAGACATTCAGTCAGGAATATGAAGCCAGCTTTGAAAGTTATCAGGGCGTTATTTATTACTGCTTTAACAGGGTGCTCAATAGCTCAAATGAAACAGTTCAGGATGACGACACACTTCACATAGGCATGGACTTCAACGTCACCAAAATGGCTGCTGTGGTTTATGTACGTCGTGGTGAAACCATGCATGCGGTAGATGAATTTGTGAATCTGTTTGATACGCCAGCAATGATTGAGGCGATCAAAGAGCGTTATCCAAAACATGAAATCGGGATTTATCCTGATGCTTCTGGGGAAAATCGCAAATCAAATAATGCAAGTGAAACAGATTTAGCACTACTGCGAAAAGCAGGGTTTAAAGTATTTGTTAATTCAAGAAACCCAGCTGTAAAAGATCGCATTAACTCTATGAATGGAATGCTTTGCAATACGTTCAGTGAGCGCCGGTTATTTGTGAATGCTTCTAAGTGTCCACACTTTGCTAAATGCCAAGAGCGTCAAATCTATGATGAAAATGGACAGCCGGATAAAAAATCAGGCTTTGACCATATGAACGATGCAGGAACATACCCGATTGCATACTTGTTCCCAATCAATGAGCAAGTGAAGAGCATCGATATACCAATGTTTGGATTCTAATATGAGCATTACAGCAACACATGCCGACTATGATAAGCACATTGCGACTTGGAATAAGTTGGATGATGTTTGTGGTGGTCAGGAAGTTATTAAGGCAGCAAAAGAGAAGTACCTGCCTAAGCCCTCTCTGTTTAATTCAAAGAATGATCCAGATGGCTCAAATCGCTATAACGAATATTTGATGCGTGCAATTTTCCCCGGTGTGACAAGCCGTACTTTGGCGAGTCATATTGGCTTGGCTTATGGCAAATCACCAATATTCAATAAACCAGATGAATTGGAATATTTAGAGCGCAATGCTGATGGTGCGGGTCGATCTATTTATCAAAGTGCCCAACGTGCAACACGCTTGATCAACCGAAATTACCGCTGTGGAGTTTATGTTGATTTCCCAAATGTTGCTCCAAGTCGTAGTAAGGCAGAGGAAAAGTCTAAAGGTGCTTTTCCGATGATTCATATCATTAAGGCGGGTGCAATCAAGGATTGGGATTACATCATTGTTGGCAACCAGAAAAAGCTAAGTTTTGTGAAGCTGCTTGAGACGGTAAAAACCCGCAATGGATTTAAGGTTGAAACTAAAGATCAGTATCGAATTTTGGCGCTTGAAGAAGGTGGTAGCGGCTTTGTTTACACAGTTCAAATTTATACGAAGAACGATAAAGGCGAATGGGTAGAAGGAGAGAAGTACATTCCAACTGATTACCATGGTCAGCCTTGGGATTATATTCCATTCACATTCTGCGGCGCGGTAGATAACTCAGATGAAATTGGTACAGCACCACTGTATGAGTTGGCAACGATGGAGCTGTCTTATTACACCAGTACCGCTGATGTTGAAGAGTCAGCATTCATTGTTGGTCAGCCAACTTTGTGTTTCCCGAATATTACTCAAGAACAGTACGCCATGGTAAAGGAGTCAGGAGCTAGTGTTGGTAGTCGCTCAGGTATTCCTACAGATGCAAAGATGATCCAAGCGGAAAAAAATGGACTGGCTTATGAGCGTATGAATGATAAGTGGGATCAAATGAAAGAGCTTGGCGCTCGATTAATTGAAGTCGGTTCCGCTAATAAGACAGCGACTCAGGCAGACAATGATAGCTCAGTCCAACATTCAGTTTTGTCACTCGTTGTAGCCAATGTATCTGAAGCATTTACCAATGCACTGCGCTGGTGTGCCAAATTTGTGATGCCTGAACATGATCTAAAGGTGGATGAACTGAGTTTCACTATTGCTCAGGATTTTAATAAACCAAAATATGACCCAACACGCTCAAAATTGATTTATGAAGTTTGTCTTGCAGGTGATTTGCCGATGTATGTTTGGTACCACTACGAGCAGACCGGCACCTTCCCTGAAGATAAATGGGAAGACATCGTGAAGAAAATTGAAAAGCGTGAAGATGGTGGAATTGATTCACTAGATGATAAGGATTAAAAATGAACATTTCAGCGCAGAAAGCCTTGGTTGATGCGCTGAGCCAACATTCAGCTTATCTCTACCGCGCATCATCTCAAGCAGTAAATGAACTTACAGCTCAGTTTAATAATCTTTCCAATAGCCAGTTAAACCGCTTAGTAGATATCTTAAACGAGCTGTCAGACTCAGAGCGAAATGCACTTAAAAGCCTAAACTTTTCGAGTAAGGCTAAATCAAGTAAAAACATTGAAGATATTAAGACCATTCTGAATGAGTGGTTCAAATCAATTGATGTGGACTTGTTTGAGCAGTTCGATAAATCAGCATTGCAGTTGGCCGTTTATGAGGCTTCATATTCTGCGAAGTTGGTTGCTGGTACTGCTGCGGTAGTCAATGCTGAAAAGATATATAAGGCCGCAAAGAAAGCACCTTTTTCAGGTGGTGCTTTGGTTGATTATCTATTTGCAGATATCGCAGCAACACTACGAAAGAAAGTTGAAAGTGCAATTCGCGATGGTATTTCACAAGGGCAGACCAATCAGCAGATTGTGCAACGAATCAAGGGGCGAAAGGCTTTAGATTATAAAGATGGCTTACTTAAGTCGTCACGTGAATCAATTGAACATCAAGTAAGAACAGCCCGCAGTCACATTAGTACTGCAACTTATATCGATACGTACAAGACGCTTGGGTATGAGTATGTAAAAGTTGTAGCCACTTTGGATGGGCGCACTTGTAAGTACTGCGCATCAATCGACGGTGACGTATTTTCTATCGATGATCCATTGCGGCCAAGATTTCCAGTGCATCCAAATAACCGCACAACATATATGCCTTGCAATAAGGATGGTGAGATTGGTGGATTACGGCCTTTTGTTATGGATGAGCGTAAAGTCAAAGATATTCCCAAGGATGAGCGCAAACATATTATTGGCCAGCTTGATGCCAATACATCATTTAAAGAGTTTTTCGAGCAGTCGGATGAGTTCTTTCAGCGCACTTGGCTGGGTAAATCTAAGTATGAGCTTTATAAAAAAGGTGAGTACAGCATTGATAAGTTTGCTGATCCGCTGAATAAGCGTGGTTATACGTTGGATGAGTTGAAGGTTTTAGATAAAAAAACCTTTGAATTGTTAGGTGTTTAAATATAATAGTCATCACTATTTTAACTAGGCAGATAACAACAATGAAGCTTTTCGCATTTCTATTTTGTGTAATTGTATCAAGCACCTCTTTTGCTTCAACTCAAAAAGACTTTGAACTTAAATATTACAAGTTAATGGAGCGATACGTTCAAACACAATCGGACAGAAATCAAGTGATTTCTACAGAGGCAAAGAATGAGCAAGAGGATCTAGCTAGGTCCTATAAACTTAAAGCTCTAGATTGCAAAGGTTGGAAAGAGAATATTGAACTTTATGATTTTGTCTTAAGTAGATTTAAGGAGTATGAGGGAGCTTCAGAAGGTGTCCGAGCAATGGGATACACCAAAGAAAGCCTGCAAGATGAGTCTGAATGGTTGCGTGAGCAATTAAACCAACCAGAGAACAAATGCAAATAATCCAAATCATGACCCGAAAGGGCTTTCTTTAGGTCATAAGGACATCTCAAAAGCAGTAACAGAAGTTTAACTTGCAGAAAACAAACTTTAGAAATTCGAAGGATATTGCTTTTTTGCAATTACCCAAAAAAACTAAATTCAAATAGAGCACCTCCCGAGGTGCTTTTTTATTGCCTGCTGAAAGCGGATGCGGACAGCGTAACGAGCGGATGCTCATTTTAGAAATAGGGTCGGATGACTTATGAAACTTAAAACACAAACAATCGACGGTAAGACATATGCGGAAGTAAATGAGCAAGGCTTGCCTTTGTATATTCACGATGATGGCAAAGAAGTAGCACATGATGCTGCCCAAACCATAGCTACCATTTCACGTTTGAATGGTGAAGCTAAAACAAACCGTGAACGCTATGAAAAGGCTGAATCTACGCTTAAAGCATTCGAAGGCATTGAAGATCCAGCAGCTGCTAAAAAAGCTTTAGAAACTTTGAAAAACTTCGACGATAAAAAACTGGTGGATGCTGGTGAAGTCGAAAAAATTAAACTGGAAGCGATTAAGGCGGTTGAAGAAAAATACGCACCTATTGTCCAGGAGCGTGATGCCTTCCAAACCCAACTGCATAACGAACTTATTGGCGGTGGTTTTGCTCGTTCTAAGTTCATTCAAGACAACATCGCTGTACCGGTAGACATGATTCAAGCCACGTTTGGAAAGAACTTCCAGATCGAAAATGGCAAGGTCGTGGCAGTTGGTGCCGATGGTCAAAAAATCTTTTCACGCACTCGCCCGGGTGAAATCGCAGACTTTGATGAAGCTTTAGAAACTTTGGTTGGCGGATACCAACATAAGGATTCAATTTTAAAAGGTTCTCAAGCTGGTGGTGCGGGTTTTCAGGGTGGTGATGGAAACAAATCGGGCCCTAAATCTTTGGCTGAATGCAAAACCAAAGAAGAAAAGATTGCTTACATGAAGCAAGTGGGCGAAAAAGCATAAATTAATTTAAGGAGAGGCATATGCCTTTTGATTTACAGGTATTTAACAAGCAAACCTATGCCGCAATGACAGAAACGGTGGCACAGGACATTAATAAATTCAACGAAGCATCACAGGGTGCAATCCAATTGATCAATGAGCCTTTCGGTGGTGATTTCAACATCGAAGCATCGTTCAAGGCAATTGCTGGAATTGTGCGTCGTCGTAATGCTTATGGTACAGGTACAGTTACCGCAAAACGTTTAGAACAATTACTTGATGTGGCTGTAAAGGTTGCTGCAGGCACTCCGCCGATTGAGTATGAAAAACAGCAGTATTCTTGGATTCTTCAAAACCCTGAACTTGCTGCCTTAACAATTGGTGAGCAGTTGGCCAAAGCGCGTTTAGCTGACATGCTGAATGCGGGAATTTTGGGTGCATCTACAGCAATTTCAGGAAATACCAATGCCGTGCATGGTGACGGTACTGATGCTGCATCATTCCGCTTGCTTAACAAAGGTGCTGCGAAACTTGGTGATCGTTCAAGCGCAATTCGTGCTTGGATTGTTCACTCTACAACAATGCACAACCTGTTTGACAATGCTCTGGCCAACTCAGAAAACCTGTTCCGTTATGATGGTGTGAATGTGGTTCGTGATCCGTTTGGTCGTGTGTTTGTGGTGACCGATGCGCCTGCCTTGGTAGGTGATAATGCTGGCACTGCATTCTACAACTCGCTAGGCCTCGTAGAAGGTGCTGTTGTCGTGAATGACAACAATGACTTCAATGCTGAATTGGTGCCGGGCACCGGTGGTGAGAATATCAAGTACACCTACCAAGCTGAGTGGACATTTGGTGCAGGTGTGAAAGGTTACGCATGGGATACCGCTACTGGTGGCAAATCTCCAACTGATGCAGCAATTGGCACTCCAACTAACTGGGATCTGATCGCATCAAGCGTGAAAGATACAGCTGGCGTCCTAATTAAGTCTGCTTAAATGAAGTGCCCCGAAAGGGGCTTTTCTTTGCCTGATTGGAAATAGAAAACATGAAAAAAGAATCTAATAAACGCCTATATTTCACGGATGACTTCTCTCCCGAAAATGTGGCAAAACTTCAAGGTGAAGGTTATATCCTCCGCAAAGCTAGTGCTTATCACGAAGCTGATACTTTGGAACCGTGCTCAGAAGTGGCTGGTGATGTTCCTAAGGCTTATCTAGATCTGATTAAGCGCAATAATTCCAATATTGTCACCATTGAAGCAAAAGTTGGCATCACACCAGAACTTCAAGCCACGATTGATGATGCGAAAGCTGAATATGAAAAGGTTGTTGCTGAAAATGTGGAGTTGAAAGAACAACTAGCCACAGCCCAAGGTGAATTCATTGCATTCAAAAATGATGTTGCTGCTATGCAGGCGCGTATTGATGAATTACAGCCACCTACCAAAAAGCCAACTGCTGCGGAATTGAAAGCAGCTAAAGCCGCAGAAGAGGCGGCTAAAGTAGAACAACCAAAGGAATAACCCATGAGCTTTATTACCCAAGAACAGGCTGAGCAGATTATGGGAGCAGACTTTGCACCAGCTGGTGATAAAGCTCGCCTCATTAAATTAGCCAACACATGGATGCGTAACGAAGTCGGATCTGTTCCTGATCCAATTGATCCAATCCTGATTGATGCCGCATGTGAAATTATTAAAGGCATTCAAGCTGGTGTGATTTACGCGGGCATTGCTCGTCAAACTACCAGTGAAAGCGTAAAAGCAGACACAGTGCAGGTCACTGAAAGCTTTGCTGAAGGTAGCGTTGAGGTGTCCGAGTTCGAGCAGATTGCGCGAGCCTTTATTGGCTCTCTAGATTTAAAGCCAAAAGGCTTCGGGTTTGAGGTGTTTCGGGCATGATTAAAAACAAAATCCAAGCCAAGGTTGCGCAAGCATTCAGTACAAAATTGGCCGATGCTGTCGATACCTTCACTTGTGAAAAGTTGATTTACTCAGGCGAGTTTGATTTTGAAACGCAGACTTATCCGATTGTTGGCGATGAATCCTATTCAGGGCGTGGCGTTCTGTTTGGCTCTTATCAAAAAGACTTGGTGAAGCCGACTGATTATCAAGCCGAAGATGCAAAAGCGATTGTTCTGCAAAATGAAGTGACCGCTGTGCCACAGATTAATGATGTTTGGGTAACCAATAAAGGCGATTTCAAAGTCGTGAATATTGGGGCAGACCCAGTGGCAGCGACCTATACGCTTCAATTGAGAAAGGTGGGCGCATGATCAACAACAACTATGTACCTGAATGGCATATCTCACCTTTTGAACACTCGAAATACACTCTAGTCCGCAATCAAGATCAATTTGATTTGTTGTTTGATGATGTGACTGATACGCAAGAGTTCATGCATTTGGGCGCAGGTGCTCAGGTTGATTATTACGATGGTGGCAAACACTGCATTGTTCAGCTTGGTGATTGCAGCGAAACAACATTGATTGAGGTACATGGGCTTTTGCTGCATGAAGCTGTACATATTTGGCAGAGGATTATAAAGCTGATGGGTGAGAAAAAGCCCAGCACTGAATTTGAAGCCTATTCAATACAGCGTATTGCTCAGGATCTATTTTCAATGTTTCAGGAGAGTGAAACTGATGATTTACATTGATGATTTAAACCTAATTCAACGTGCAGTTGATTCAGATCAGGCGTTTCATGTTGATGTTCGCGCTACTAACATTAAATCGGTGTTTTTAAATGGCGAGCAGATTCGAGATGCCTTTTATGTGGATTTGGAAAAAGGCTTCTTAATTCGAATCAAGACTGATATTGAATGTCGGCCAGTTATGATTAGTGGTGAATTGGCGCATGAAATTTTATTTGGTGATGTGACTGTTGAATATCGAGAATAGCTATGGGGTGGAAAAACAAACCGACTAATTTTGCGCTTGAGGTGGTGAAGAATGCAGACGACCATCTCAAAAAGATTGTGGGCGAAACACTTCAGCAAGTCATTGTGCGTTCCCCTGTAATGGATGGTGAATTTAGAGCATCACACAAAGTTACGCTTGATTCACCAGATAACTCATACCAAAAAAATTATGACGAATCAGGCTCAGAAACATTAAATCAAGGTCTTAAAGTGGCTGCCTCGGCTAAGTTTGGCGGCCTAGTCTATATCCAAAGTAATAGTCCGTATGGCATTCGTTTAGAAAATGGTCACTCTCAACAAGCGCCAAATGGTGTTTATGCACTTTCATTTCAGTATGTATGTGAGAAATACAAATGATGACAAATACTCAAGCCTTGCGGGCTATTTTGGCACGTGTGGGTACATTCACTGGAATGCCTAAACCAAACATCCAATTAGCAAATAATCCGCTTGTTGATGGTAAACCTTTTGAGCCGCCAGCAAATGAGTTATGGGCCAAGATCACCGTTAAAAATGCAGGGAGTTTTATTGCAGAAATAGGATCTAAGCCAAGTACGCGCACTACCGGTATTGTTTATATCCAATTGTTTGCACCGCTAAATACAGGCACAGATTTGATATCTCAGATGGCTGACAAGTGGGCTGAACATATGCAGTTCCATAAAAAGGATGAGTTGGAGTTGCGTGAAGCTTCTATTATTGATGTAAGCACTTATGGTGAACTTTATTACCAGTACAACGTGAATATTTCGTACGTAGTGAGCTAAACCCAAATTCTTATTTAGCCGTCCTTTTAGGGCGGTTTTTTTATGCCTAAATTCAGGAGACAACTATGTCAAAGGGCACTGATGTGGTAATCCACATTGCGAAAGAAGAAACACCTAATACTTTGCCTGCGGTGCCAGTGTGGCATACGTTGCGTCGAAATTCAGACTCACTCAAAAAGACGGTATCAATGACACAATCTGATGAGATTGTAGATTCGCGTTTTGAGCAAGGTTCTGTGGCAAGTTCAGCTGAAGCAACTGGTAGTATCGAATTTGAATTATCAGCTTTAAGCCAAGATATGTTTTTTGAAGGTGTTGCTGGTAATTTATTTGTTGACTCAGGCACACCAAGTGTTTCTACTTTGGAAATTGGTGGTGACACACTACCAACATACACAATTGTTAAGCACGACAAAAAAGTCGGGTTTATTCAAGTTTTCACGGGTTGTCGAATTGGTGAGCTGACCATTCAAGGCGACACAGAAGGGAAAATCACAGGCACAGCTTCAATTAGTGCAACCGGCTATAGCAATCCAACAGCAACACCAGTAGTAAATCCTGTTGCAGCCACAGATACTCCATTTATGTCATCAATCAACGTGAATGAGTTTAAAATTAGTGGTGTGTCCACAGTTGGAACGGCTTGTGCCGAGTCCTTCACAATTACTATCAATAACAATCTGACTGCTAAGCCATGTTTGGGTAACGGTAGTTTGATTCCAAACCGCTACACAGAAGGTAATGTCACCATTACTCTAAACGTGACTTTGGCACTTACAACCACATCTAAAGCTTGGATTCCTTACGTTGAATCACGTGAAACTATGACAGCTGAAATTGGCATGGAAGATTCAAAAGGTAATGCCTACGGTTTTAATTTCACGAAGCTGGAGCTTGATAACGAAGGGCTTTCAGATACCAATAAAAATGATGACCACACTATGGCGATGGAATTCCGTCATGTGAAAGAAGCGCCAACGATTACACGCACAACAGCTTAACAATGGCCCCATAAGGGGCTTCTATTTTGGAAAAGAAAATGACCTTAGTTGTAGAAATTGAAAAAAGCAAAGAAACATCTCTTTGGAAAGAATACAAAGATGCTGAAGGTAACGTATTAGCTCGCTTCAAGATTCGTGGTGAGGCATATAAACCATATCGTGTTGCATTAGAACGAGCACAGAATCAGGTCGCATCTAAAGGTTATGTAGTATCTACGGCCAGTGGTGAAGATAAGCTTTATCATGAATTATTACTTGAAGCCGCTGCTTGCCACCTTATTGAAGACTGGGATGGTGTATCTTTCCGTGAAAATGGCAAAGAAACTGAGCAGCCTTATACACCTGAGAACGCCACTAAGTTGTTAAACATGGGTGATGTTGGGGTGGCGATCTGGGCTTTTGTGAAATCTCATGCAGAGCAAATTCAATTAGAAGCAGATGCGGTTAAAGCTGATACTTTGGGAAAGTCACAAAGCTCTACGAATGGCATGCAGGAGACGGTGGACTAACGGAGTTTCAAAAGAAGATCCGTGAAAAGCAAGGGCGCAAGCTAGATGATGCGCCTGAGTTTAGTTATACAGCCCACGCTATTTTGAGTGCTTTCAATGTGATTGCACGGGGGCGTTCATATCATCCTGTAACTATGCCGCTAGATGGTAGTCATATCAATGCGTATCTTGAGTTATATGAGTCACCGTGTGAGCTGCATATCTTTGTTGAGTGTGTATTTGCTTTGGATAATTTGTTTTTGGATGGGGTGAGGGGGAAATCAACGTGAGTTGGCTTCTTTTGTTGATAAATAGCCAGTTTGATGATGCTCCGCGACAACATTTAACACACTTATTATGGAAAAGAGTACCCATTTAGACTTACATGTGGTAACCGAAAAACATTGACCGAAAAATAGCAATCGAATATAGTTGCATATAACCCTAGTATTATTTGATAGTTAGGGTATTTTTGTCTAAGGAATAAAGCTATGAAAAAATTACACTTAAATTTGTTAAACGTAGTGGCTTTAGTTGTATGCTCAGAGGGCTGGGACTTGTAAGAATGTTTAAATTAAATGAGAGCAGAGTTGCAATTATATTAGCAGTCTCTGCTTTTTTTGTGCTTTTAATTCCTAAAGTTCCAATTGTGGTGGACTTTGCAAATTTCAATAGTTGGGTGCGAGCAGACTTATTCTTATTTATTCAAACTATTGTTATTGCAATATCAGCAGTAATTGCATTTCTTACTATTAATGCTTCCAAAAAAACATCTAGGGAGCGAGCTACTCTAGATATCATTATTGATGATTACAGAGATACAAACCTGTTTGAGGCCAAAACAAATATTTATGACTTTATTGACAATAAGGATGAATATAAAAAGAAAAACTCTGATGTGTCTAAGGATGCCTTGGTAGAAATTTGCAGGGCACATGATTCTGAGCTAAGTGACGGTGATAGAATTTTAAAAAGACATCTAATGTTGGTTCTGAATAGAAATGAGTTTTATGCGAGTGCTATTAATACTGGATTACTGGACGAAACACTATTCAAGCGGGTTCACTGCTCAAATATTTTGAAAATATGGGACAAGCTTTACCCGACTATTAATCAGATTAGACAGGTTGCAAAAAAAGATACGATTTTCAAAGATCTTGAAATTTTAGCCTTACGCTGGAAAGCCAATCCACTCAAATCAGAAGATATCAAATAACCTCCTTCGGGAGCTTTTTAATGCCAAAAGAAAAGCACCCTAGGGTGCTTTTTTTATTGGGCCATTTTGAATAACTATGTCTTTAATTTCTACGAGTTTTACATTCCTCTCTGCATCAACTACAAAGCATGAGGTTTTATTGCAAACATTTGTTAGTTTGTAGGTTGAGGGCTTATTTTGTCCTTTTTCGATGAATGCGGGAAATATAGTGTAGTTGGTTTCCTTAGGAATATTTGTACTAAAATTTGTTTTATGGTTGTGTTCAGCAATTTTAAATCCCTCGCTTTGCAAGTTCTTTCCGGCACTAAATACTGCAAATATAGCGAGTACAATTATTAGAAGTACAAAATAGTGGGCAATAATCCGAAGGATGGTTTCATCTCCACTAATTTGACTGTTGGCCCCGTATGCGGAATGAGCTATATGCTGATATGTGATTTTATTTTTATTAAGTTTTTTTAGAGAAAATTTGACTGAATCGCAATTAGAGAACGGTGGGCGACGCTTCCTTTTTTTAAAAATATATTCTATTTGGTAGGGGGTGATTTGCAGACTCGTAATTGGAAAATACTTTAACTTTTTATGTTGATCATAAAATTTAAATCTTACTAAATATAATATAAACAAAAAGGTGGTGAAAATAACACCCGTAATAAACTCTGCATCTTTACGAGAGTAGCCCGCAAAAAAAGAGATTACGAGAATTGCAGTTAGAAGCGTTAAAAATCTGTCAGGTGCAACAACAATGCCATCGACTAATGTTGTAGATAAGGATAACTCAAAGAAACTTATGGGCACGCCAAAGTATTCTGCATACCCAAAGTTGTACCAATAACCACACCAAAATAAAAAAGCGGTAAAAACGGTGATAATTAAAGCAAGATCAATATTAAAAGAAAATTTCATATTTTTATTAAGTAGATAGATTTTAGAAATTACACAACCTCGGATTGAGGCTGTGGAAGAAAGCACCAGATATGGTACTTAGTCAGCACTGACTTACTTTTCTTGGTTTAATAACGACCTTCAAGACCATTTAGTCTGCGGTCATTCTCAAACTGATCTTGTTCCAGTGCTGCAACTTCATCTTCAATCTTTGCAACGCGTTCTGGCATGTCTTTAAGCTTCAAGAGTTCATTGAGTATCGATTTAGCCCAAGCCTCCAATTTATCAGGATCAGTGATGTTCTTTGGGTTGGTTGGCTCAGGAAGATTATCAAGCTCAAATGTTCTCTGTAGTCGCAATTGAGCCTCAGCATTAATAGATCTGCTGTTTTGTTTAGCGGCATCAACTATCTGCTGTTTTAGCTCAGATGGTATGCGTAAATTAAATTGAACATCTTCAGACATTTTTAGTCCTAATATTTTGATAGCACTTGTTAGCAAAATATGTTGACATAAGTTTTATTTGTTTGCTATGTTAGCAATTGTTAGCTAATGCTAACATTGATCTGGAGATAGGGATGGCAAGACAAGACCCACAGGTAAACGTGCGTATACCTGAAAAAACATTGGAGCGATTCAAAGAGGAGACTCATAAGGATCGTAGAACTATCACAGCTCAGCTAAATATGATCATTGAGGAGTGGTTGGATAAGCGAGCAAAAGAGAATGAAGCAAAAGCATAAACTTATAGGCAATAAAAAACCCCTACATCTTGGCGGACTCGGGGCTTTAAATGTCGACAAACTACAGGATTATCAACAATGAATAGTTTAACCCAAATCGCAGTACCTTTCCACAATGCTGAATTGTATATCGTGGAATTTGAAGGGCAGCCATATACACCAATGAAACCCATTGTTGATGGTATGGGGTTGGATTGGAAAAGCCAGTTTGTGAAATTAAAACAGCGCTTTGAACAAGGTATGGTGGAAATCACCATACCTACTAAAGGTGGTTTGCAAACCATGCTTTGTATATTGCTTCGAAAGCTACCGGCATGGCTTTATTCAATTCATGCAAACAAAGTAAAACCCGAACTTCGAGACACGGTTATTAAGTATCAAGAAGAATGTGACGATGTGCTTTGGGATTACTGGACAAAAGGTAAAGCTGTAAATCCTCGCAAAACTACCCCGAAGGATCGTGAAAATTTACGTCACGCTGTATCGAATCTGGTATCGCGTGTGAAAATCAATTTTTCAAATGCATACAACATGGTTTTGCAGCGGTTCAATGTGAAAAGCATTGAAGAAATACCACTGGATAAACTCGATGATGCGGTTGAGTATGTGCATGGTCTAATCCTGACCTTTGATAAGGTTCAGCACCACTCACCAATAGATGTAAATGCAATTCAAAACTGTCATGGCGTATTGCAATATCGCTTGATTGAATATCATGAGCAGCTTGAAAAAGAGGTGAAGCGCTTAGGCGGCAAGATGCCAGAACACCCAACATTTAATGCTGAGCAGGTAGCGCAGGCTTTAATGTCGCAGATACTTCAAGGTAAGCAGATGACTGTAAAACTACACTATCAAGGTGGATTTGCAATTGATCTTGTACCTGATGATGCTGTGATGATTGAAGCTAAAAACATCCCTGAGCTTGTAAGTCGAACTGACTTAGTGAGCAAAGATCAGCCTCCATTGATTATGCAAAATGCAATGGATCGGTTAGTCAAATAAGGTGGTGATATATGAGTAATGATTTTGATTTAGATAAAAGCATCTTGGTAATGACTCGTGAGGAGTTACTTGAAGAAGTGGCAGATAGGATTCAGTGCACTAAAGAATTAATGCTTCTCCATCGAAAAGAGGAATTAATGCTAAGGCAGGAGAATAAGGTGCTTCAAGATGCTCTAAGCCGGATCGCCACTAGCCTCAAGGATTCTACTAAAACCATATCGGTATGGAAAAATACTAGCTACCTCTTAACAGTGATATTAATTGTTTTGGCAGCCACTATATTAATTAAGTAAACACAAACCACTCTTCGGAGTGGTTTTTTTGTACATAAATTAGTATCTTGTTCTAAATTAATAAATTGGGGCTGGGCGTGAAATCCAAACTATTTGTTTTTATAACCTTATTTTGTTACTCAATAGCTCATGCTGATTTAATAGACAAGCATACTAAAGTGCTTGAGGAAGGAATGTACTACCCAGAACCAATAGCAACTAGCGATCCAGAATTAAAAAACCAAATTTGTTCTGCGGTTTTTAGTTTTGCGGAAAACTCCTTTAAAGCAAGACAAAATGGTGCAAGCGCAGAGGAAATGTTTTCTGTAATTAATGAGAAGGATGAGCCTTCAGTAAAAAAAGCTATGCAATCAATAATTGTTGATAGCTTCAAATACCCAATTATGTATAGTGGAGATGGCTTAATCTCTGCTGCTTCCGATTATGCAAACCGGTTTTACATCGACTGCATGAATTAACTTTAAACAATACAAAATATCCGCCCATGTGGCGGTTTTTTAAACCCAAAGAAAAACCCCGATGCGGCAAACATCGGGGTTTTTTGATTCCACTCAACCGAGAAGCAAAGAGGAAATGTATCTATGCCTGAAAGTATAACAGTGATTATTAAATTTGTAGAGGCAATCATGGATAAATATGGTTTCTGGAAAGTAACATTCATCATCATATTGATGATAATTGCATGGAAGTCACCTGAATTAGTATCAGCAATCAAATCCTAAACCGACCCAAACGAGGTCGGTTTTTTATTATCTGCGTAGACTTTTTGCAAATAAATGATTACTTTATCACCTTTATTTAGGGGGTAATATGAAAAAATTATTAGCAATCGGTACTTTATCTTTAATTTCATCTTTGGCTTTGGCAGATAAGCCTTTGTTGATTCAACAAGGCACGCCCGAACCAATGAGCAGCTACGAAACCCCTGTAGCGGAAACACAATACACACCATTGCAACCAACAAGATATAAAAACGAGACAGCGCTTAATGCTTCGTTAATGCTTGAGTATTCAGCTCAGAAAGGCAAATTTGCAAATGATATTGATGAAGATCTAAAGGGTTTTGGTATCGGGATTTCATCAACTCCACACCGAAATGGTTATTGGGGTAAGTTTGAATATCAACAGAGTGACAATTACGATGGTAGCGCATACGAATTTTCATTCGGTGGCCACTTAAACCTGATTAATGCTAACGGCTTTTATTCGTTGGCAACCTTGGGTACAGGGGTGAGTATTTTAGAAGCCGATGGGTTTGATAATTCTACCTATTGGACGCTGCCAGTTGGTTTGGAGTTGGGATATACACCTATACCAAATCTTTCTGTTTATGGTGGTGTTGGATATAAATGGTCTTGGGATATCTCAGAAGATGGTGAAACACGTTGTAATGATGGAACGTGGAGTGATAGCACAGGATCAGGTACGTGTTCTTGGCATGGCGGCATTGATTATGATTACTCATCAAGCTACATCGGTGACTTTGACGGCGTTACCTACAAAGCCGGCATTCGATATAACTTCTAAAAGTAGAACCGCCCAAGTGGCGGTTTCTTTTTGCCCGAAAAATTAGTATCTTGTGAGCTCTTATAAGAGGGTCTTCACATGAGAAATATATTTATTACTGGGGTTATTAGTTTTGGTTTGGTTTTGAGTGGGTGTGCCACTACTCCTCAGCAACCAGTAGAGCCCGTAAAATTTGAAAAAGTTTATCAGATGGGTGAATTAAAACAGGCCCAAGTCTATGATGGTGCCAGACAGTGGTTTGCAACCGCTTTTAGGTCAGCCAATGCTGTAATTCAGTATGAAGATAAGGCTACAGGATCAATTATTGGTAAGGGTAATATGCAGTACCGCTGCGCAGGATTTGCTGACTGCATGACTATGACAGGATCTGATCGTGTCGATTTTACTGTACGTGTAGATACAAAAGATGGTCGTATGCGTGTTGGCTATGACAACCTAACCCACTATAAGCCAGCGCAGGTGATTAGTGGTGTTCGGTATGCTGAAACAAATAGACCTATCACTGCTAACTATCCATCAGCCAAGGTAATTGTTGATGAGCTAAATAAATTATCTGATGAGATGGCCGAAAAGATCAAAACACAACAAAAAGTCAATAGCGACTGGTAATAGCATCAACCTCCTTCGGGAGGTTTCTTTTTATCCCGCAAATTAGTATCTTGTTCTAAATTATAAATTGGGGTGAAGGTGTGAAGAAGATTGTTTTGTTGCTATTTAGCTTAGTTGGTACTGGTGCGCTCGCTAGTGATATTTATACTTTTAAAAATTCAGATGGCGATACCATGCTATCAAATCGCCAGCCCGATGAGAAAAAATTTACTGAAATCAAAAAAATTAAAATTGATAATTCTGCTTATGAGGATTGGAGATATAGCTGCTCAAAAGACAAATTCAATGGCCAGAAAAGTTGCTCACTGCATAAAGCATACAGCAATATAATGGTTAGTATTTTTGATGGTCGCTATAGTGTTTATGTTGGGCGAAATCACTTTCCACACACTCAAAGTGCCATAAAAATTGATAATAATGTTCCAATTTATGGCTATGAGGGATCGAGCAACACCCCGCAAAAAGTTATTGAGCAAATGAAAAAAGGGAAAGTTGCTTACACACGATATAAAGAATGGCCTTATGAATATAATCAAGATGGTGAAACCGACTTAACTGGATTTACTGAAAAATACAATGAAATGCTAGAAGAGTACAAAAAGCTCTAGTCAATACAATCAAACCAACCTCGCTTTATGCGGGGTTTTTTATTGCCTGCAGGAACGCAAAATGACCACACAAATAAGCCGTTTAGTGATTGAGATTGACTCCCGCAATGCTTTACGCAACGCACAAGCCATTGGTAGAGAGCTTGAAAATATTGATAGAAACGGTATACACGCGTCGCGCTCTATGGATAGTGTGTCTGTAGCTACCCGTCAACTTGCTGGGCACATGGCAGGACTACTAACTGTTGGTGCGGCAGTAGCAAAAATGGATGCCTATACTGGCATGCAAAACCGATTAAAACTGGTTACAGAGTCGCAAGAGCAATTAAATTTAGCAATGAGTGATACTTTCGTTATTGCTCAGAAGTCCTACCAATCATGGGATTCTGTGATTCAGGTTTATCAGCGCTTTAGTGATAATGCGAAAACACTAAAAATTGATATGGCTAAAACAGCCGAATTAACAGAAACAGTTTCGAAAGCTGTTGCAATTTCAGGTGCAAGCACTCAAGCAGCTGAAGCAGCATTAACCCAATTTGGTCAAGCGTTAGCCTCTGGTACATTGCGTGGTGAAGAGCTCAACTCAATTCTTGAACAAACGCCAGCTTTAGCCAAAGCAATTGCTCAGGGTATGGGTATTACAGTTGGTCAACTTCGCTCTGTTGCCGCTGAGGGTAAGATCACTGGCGAAGTTCTGGTTGATGCACTAACTAAATCAAAAAAATCTGTAGATGAATTATTCGCCAAAACCGATGTAACTATTGGGCAGTCGCTTCAATTGCTGAGCAATGAGGTTACAAAATTCACAGGCGAAGCAGGCAAAGCGTCTGGCGCTGCAACCACTCTAGCTAGTGGAATTCAAGTACTGGCAAATAACCTTGATGCTATCGCAGGCATTGCCATGGTTGGTGGTGCAGCATTACTTACCAAGACCATTCTTACTCAAACAGTAGCTATTCGCGGATCAATTTCCGCTACTTTGGAGCGCCGCGCAGCAGATACAGCAGCCATACAATCTCAAGTTCAATTGGCAGCAATTGAAGTACAGCGAACGCGCCAAGTTGCAGCACTAGCTTTAACTGAAATCAACTTAGCACGTCAGGAATTAAATAGCGCAACAACACGCCAAGCACGAGCTGCCGCAACTATGCGATTAACTCAGGCAGAGATTGCACACAATATTGCCGTTAAGCAGAGCACAGCAGCCGTAGCCACTCAAACTGCTGCTGAAAATGCACTAAATGCCAGTCGTTCACGCGGAGCTATGTTGCTTGGTTTGGTTGGCGGCCCAATTGGTGCAATCACAATCGGTGTGGCTGGATTAACTGCAGGATACATGTATCTTCAAAAACGCACAGCAGAAGCCAATGCAAAACTCGAAGAGCAAGGCAAGGTAGCTGAGAAAACCAAGGAAGAACTTTTGGCTCTAAAAGGTGTTCAGCTTGATGTTGCTAAAGATGATTTGGCGGCATCATTTGAAGACCAGAACGACAAATTAAATAAATTGAACTTGTCGTTTAATGGCTTTATTCGCACGGTTAAAAATGCGAATGTGGGCAATAAAGAAGTCCGTGAAATCTCAGATCAGGTGCACAAAGGATTGATGTCACAAGCTGATGCTATCGAGAGATTGAACAAACTAAAACTATTAACACCTGAGCAAAAATCCCAAGGTTTGGATTTAATCAAGAGCTATGAAGAAGCTAGAGTCAAGGCTCAGCAAAATGCAGATGCTCAAAAAACTCTAGGTCAGCAAGTAACTTTATCTGGTAATGCTGCATCTAATGCCGTTGGCAAAGTAAACGATAACACCAATGCAATGTATAACAATGCTGATGCAGCAAATGCCGCGGCAGACGCACAGTCTAAGTACATTTCAAATCTACAGAAAGGTGCTGCACAAACTATTATGACCAACAAGCTAATCGCCAAGGGATGGGAGATTGAGCGTGCAAAAATGGCATCACAAGCAGCCTTTGAAAATGGAGGGAAGGTTTCAGCAAAAGATATTCAAATTATTGATATGAATATCGCGGCAAATAAGAAACTGCAAGCCTCAGAGGATGCAATTGCCAATGCTAAAAGAGGATCATCTAAGGCATCGAGAGCAGCTTTATCACAGCAAAAGAAAGATGCTAAAGAAGCGGATCGTTTGGCTGAAAATCAAGCCAAGTCACGCATTGATATCGATTACAGATATCTTGATGAATTTAAGAAATTCCGCGCTGATTATCTTCGTGAGGTTGAGGAGATAAACAAGGCGAATTTTGGAAGTGAAACTTCAAGCATGCTTAAAAAGGCTGAAGAAAAATATCTATTTGAGGAGGAAATGTATCTTCGGCAAGTCACTGAAGAGATAAATGCTCACAAGTGGTCTGAAAACCAAAAGCTTAAATACTTCTATGAAACGCAAAGAATCATTGTGAGTGAGTCTGGTAAATACAATGACGAAATTAAGAGCTTAAAGCTAAATGCTCTCAAGGAGCAGGAGGCCCACGAACTCGGCCTCATCAAACTTGCCAAAGAGCAGCGGATTTTTCAAATGCGAGAAGCTCTTTTATCTGAAACTGAAGCAATGCAAGAGCGATACCGTTTAGAGCGTGAGCAGATTCTTCTAAATTCAAATATAGATAAAGAGGAAAAGCAGCGTCAGATTGATTTAAGTAAAGCAGCTCAACAGGAGGAAAATCGTAGACGCTTAAATAATGCTGTTCAACAATGGGGGCAAACTCAAGCCGACATGAATGGCACAGGTGATCAATTTTCGCTGGAGCAAGAACGCTTTGATCGATACGACCAGTCGCAAGCTCTTTTTGACGCTGAGATGGCGATGGCCGGTGAAAACTATGCATTAAAAGAGCAGGCTTATCAGTCGCATCATGACCGAATGGCGGAAATTGAGCAAAACTACCGCATGTCATCTATACAACTTCAAATGGGCTATGCAGGAAATATTGTTGACTCTATTGCAAGCATGATGAAATCGATGGGTGGTGAGCAATCGAAGGGGTATCGTGTCATGTATGCTGCATCCCGCATGTTTACCATTGCGAATGCTACACTTGCGTTAATTGAGAATGTGTCAAATGCTTCAAAGGTTGGCTTCCCACTTAATATTCCACTGATTGCAGGTGCTTTTGCTCAGGGTGCAACTATTGCATCAATGTTAAGTGATGCGCCTCAAGGCTTCGCAACTGGTGGTCTAATTCGTGGTCCCGGCACGGAAACAAGCGACAGTATTCCAATTATGGCCTCAGATAAAGAGTTTATGGTGCGTGCTGCTGCTGTTAAGAGTATAGGGGTAGATAACCTCAACTATATAAATGAGTATGGTGAGTTGCCGAAAGACACTTATCGTGTCGGTAGCGGGACTGTGGATGCGATTAAATCCAACAGGATGGCAGGTGAAGTTATTGTTCAGCCCCAGATCAATATCAATGTGCCGCCCGGATATACAGCAAAGCAAAGTCTGGGTGCTGACGGCACTGTGGATATTGATGTGGTTCGCCAAGAAATTGCAGGAACATTTAACAGGATACGAAAATCAAATAGCACCGAGAGTCGCATACTTCAAGAAACCTTTGGATTAAGCCCCTCAAGATAGGAAAAAACATGGATCAATTTATGCTTTGTCCTCTACGGGAGGGGTATAGCTTCACGCCGGGTAATAATGTGCGTGAACAAAAAACAGAGGGGGGTATGCCTCGGCAAGTGATTAAATTTGTTGGGGCAATTCATTCAGTTTCTGCCGCTGTGTACTTGAAAGACCCTCGAGAACGTCAATATTTCTGGGCATTCTGGCGGATCAATCAGACTAAAATTTGGCGATGGAATCTGACTTTGGATAACGGAATTAAAGAAGATTGCTTGTGTCAATTCTCAGCTGAAAGCGTGCCACAAGAAAATATGGTGGGCAATATTGGGCGGCAAGTGATTATCAATATTTATGTTATCCCAATTAAACGCGATCCAGCTTTTGATCGAACAATCATAGATTTGTGGCAATCGGGATTAATCAATAATTTGAGTGATATTGAGAAAATTCCGAATGTCTGGTTGCCCGATGCTGTGGGGGTTTAAATGGAAATTACTGCTGAAATGTCGTCCTTGCTGGATCAGTCTGCTGGGCCGACAGGATTGATCGAATGCATTGAAATTTCACATTCGAAATGGCCAACTGTTTTGCGTTATGTCATTAACTCTAGTGAGCAGATGATTTTGACACATGAAAATGGCCAATCATATGAATACGTCTACGCACCGATCAGCATCACCCGTTCTTCAGAAGAAGATACTCTTGAGCAAGAACTCAGTTTCAGTCTTGGTGATGTTGGTGAGACAGTACCGGCACTGATCGACCTGATTATCCACGATGAAGAGATTGAATTGCCGCTGGTGTCATATAGGGCCTATTTAATTGGTCAATATGATTCCCCAATCTTTGTTGCACGTGACCTTGAACTTGAAAATGTGACGCGCGATTGGAAAGGCACGCAAGGCGATTCCAAAGCACCAGGGTTAAATGATTCAGGAAATGGCGAGGTGTATTCCGCATCGACTGACCCGAGTTTAATAGGATTTTACTGATGATTAATCGCTTATTTCACTGTGAATACAATCCGCAAAATTATCACTGTGTCCATTTTGTGATTGAAGCAGCTCGGGTGATTTATAGCAAAGATTATTCTGCAAGCTTTATTGGTCTGACGGGTTCGCTGGATGAAACAGTGAAAACTTCACGTTCAACTATGATCAAAAATAAGCGTATAGATCGGCCAATTGAGGGCTGTATCGTCCTGATGTCATACCACAACGAAAGCTCGCATGTCGGGCTTTTTTATCGCCAGCGGATTTTTCATTTATCCGAAAAAGGCGTGCAACGAATCACGTTAGAACAAGCAAAACCAATGTTTAAAAGGATGCGTTTTTATGAGCCAAATTTGCATTATTAAGAATGCTTTGGATCAAACAGAGCAAGAGATTATGCAATCTGAAAATGCATTAAAAGCCTTTTTAGATGTTAGATCAAAGCACCCACACGCACGAATATATCGCGGGAATCCATGTCCTGAAAATGACATCACACCATCGCAACAGGACAAAGCTAGTATTGCGCGGCTACTTGAAACAAATGAAGTTCTAACAATTGTTTGTCATCCGGGCGATATTATTTCCGCTGTGAACTATGCCGTCGCTAAAATCTTCGGTGAAGCGGTCCAGTACTTCGTTAAAACACCTAAATTTGACAATGGCAGTAAATCTTCTGGATCTAGCAATAACAACTTATCGAATCCGGAAAATAAGCAGCGTATTAAAGAGCGTATTCCTTATATTATCGGCCGTGTTAAAGCGATTCCAGATCTACTGGCACCAGCACTTCGCTACTTCAAAGAAGGTGTTGAGGTTGAAGAGCTGTTGATGTGCTTGTGCGAAAATCCTGTACAAGTATCAAATTTCAAAGAAGGCGATACACCGGTTGCGGAGATTCCAGGTAAATCAGTCACTGCATATGACTTAAATCAATCCATTGTCGGAGCTGAAAACATTTACAAAATTGGCGATAGCTTTACTGATGCGCCAGTTGTAGCGAAACAAAACAGCTCAGTGAATGGTCAGACTTTGCTACCACCAAACAGCACCCGATTTGAGCGCTCTGACGTATATTTTGTTTACCCAAACCAAATCAAAACGCTTAACAATACGTCTGATTTTGAAAAGTTTGTTGTGAATGAATTGGTGACAATTGAAGGGGCGAATTTTGGTATTGCAGATTTAGCCATCACCGGCTCAGTCAATATTAACTATCTAACCCAAACACTTGAAATTAGCTCGAATCAAACTGCAGTTAATTTTCAGGATTTTCGCAAGATCAATATCACCGCCATGCTGATTGTTGACCCAATTAACGGGCAGCTTGATCTGGCCGGCTTATATGATGTTGAAAGTATTTCGCATAGCGCAGGCGTGTACTCAATCAAGCTGCTGAACGCGACCAGCACAAATACAAATTTTGCCAATTTAACTGAAAATGCAGTAACGAATTTGAGTGCAAATTTAACAGCCAATACTGCAAACATCTTTTTAGATGGCACGTACACGATCACGGGTATTGATAAAGCCAACCGCTTGATGACACTTGCGACACCGAGCACAACAAATCCGGATTGGAATAAATTAGCTGATCTGGCGGGGCAGCAAACCCCAACATCACGTATTAAGCTGCGAGGCAATCAGGAGAATTATATTGGTTGGTTTACGATTGATTCACCTCAAGCAAAAGGGTTGTTGTTAAATTTTAAAGCAGGCAATGGCATCTATCAGGGCTCGTCTGCAAAAACAGTCAGCATTGAAGCTGAGTATCAGCAAGTTGTGAATAACGTACCAACCGGGCAGATTTATCGTAGAAGTATCACACTTACGGGTAAGTCAAATAACCGGGATGCCGTAGGCGCGTCAATGTGGATTGATTTGCCATTCTCTGGTGCTGTGCGGTTTCGTGTGCGTCGAACCAATGATAATGGTGATTCTGCTGAATTAATGGATGAAACCAAATTTTATCAAGCTTATGCATATCATTATCTTGAAAAACTGGTGTATTCAAATCGTATTATTGTGCGTGCAAGAACAGTGGCCACAGCGAATGCGACAAGCCAAGATTCGCGGCAGCTTAACTGCATTGCTGAAAGTCTGGTGTATTCATATCGTGGTGGGGTTAAATCTGCTGAACGTATTGCTTCACGCAATATTGCAGATACCACGATTGATTTGGCTCTGCATCCGAAAATCGGGCGGCGATTTGAATCTGAAATTGATTTTGATCGTATTTATCAAGTTGTGGATGATCTGTTTGCGTATTTCGGATCTGAACGTATGACTGAATTTAATTATACGCTTGATAACACAAACACTTCGTTTGAAGAGATTATGCGCATGATTTCAGCAGTCACATGTACGCATGATCGTCGTGTAAATCGAAAGATTTATTATGATCTGGAAAGTGCTGAAAATGAGCCGCTAATACTATTCAATCATCGCAACAAGAAACCTGAAACTGAGGTCCGTTCTCATAACTTTCGTGTTGAAAATCGGCATGACGGCGTAGAGCTGACGTATATCGATTCAGATGAAGGCTGGATTGAAAAGACGCTAAAAATTCCAAATGAAGCGATCAACAATCCGAAGAAAATCGAAGGCACTGGCATTGTTTACAAGCAGCAAGCGCATATTGTTGCTTGGCGGGCGTGGAATAAGCTCAAGTTTAGTCGTGTGACTGCGCGCTTCACCGCGTACTGCGAGAGTGACTTAGCATTTCGTGGTGACTGCATCTTGAATACCGATGACACTCGACTCGGCAATTGCACCAGTGGTGAAGTGTTGAATTGGAATAATCTTTCTATTGAAGTTTCCCAACCCTTTGAATTGTTGCCAAATCAGCTATATGTGATTCATCTACAGCTGAAAAGCGGTGTCATTGATGTGATGAAAATCACTCAGGGTGAAGACGAGTTTCACTTTGTACTTGAACATCCACCAATGGAAGCTCTGGTCACAACTGGGCAGGTTAAAACAGTGTATTCAGTCACGACCGATGATAGACAGAATGAGCAAAAGTTTCTTGTATCAAGCAAGAAGCCAATGGATGTGTTTGAGAATGAAGTAAGCGCAATCAATTTTGATGAGCGTTATTATCGAAATGACAAAGACATCATAAGTAATTTGATTTAAATAATTTTCAACTTATGCCCGCGATTATGCGGGCTTTTTTATGGAAAAAATTATGGCTGAGATGATCCCCGCTCAAGTGCATCAAGACATTGAAGATATCGGCAAAGCGGTCAATACAGATGCAATTATTACTCCACGCTATGGAGCACCATTTAAATCAATTCCAATGATTGAGCGTGAAGCTTTCGCTGATATTGTGGATTTGCGTGCAAAAAAAGCTGACCAAACCTATGTTGATGAAGCGATCGGGGCCATCAGTACAGACGCATCTAAGCAGTACGCAACATTAGCTTTAGCAGAGGCGGATATTACTAATATTGCACTCAATAAGAATGTGTTTATTAGTGAAGCTGTGAACGGTGGCTATTGGTACAAGGCGACAGCAGGGGCGACGAGTTTAACTAAGAGCCCTTATGATCCGTTGGTGCAAGCGAAGAAAACAGCGGATTTAGTAAAACTGAAAGCTAACAACGATACAGATAATTTATTGTCAACAATTTTCTTTAGAACAGAAAACATGCTTAATTTAAGCGCTGTTACTAGCGGCACTTTAGGTGAAGATGGTGTCACACCTACGCCAAGTCCATTGTATTGGGTTAGCGATTTTATACCCGTCACAGTTGGTAAAATTTATAATCGCACACGTAATAATCATAACGTATATGCTTATGACAGCAATAAAAATCCTGTGATTGTGAGCAATTCAAAACCTTATTGGACTACAACTTTTAATTCAACAGCGATACCCGAAGGCGTTGCATATATTCGTTGCGTTGTTGGTGGAAGTAATATAAATCCTACATCTGATGTAAATCAAAGGATGATGCTTGTTGAAAGCGGTGTAGATACATCAACTTATATTCCATATTTTAAATTGAGAAATTTGACAGACTACGTAAAGCCAGAAGATGTTTTCTCACGCACAAGTAATTTATTTAATAAATTAACGGTCATCGCTGGGTTTTTTGGTGACGACGGAAAAACGTGGGAAGCTTATTCACGGTTTACATCAGATTATATATCTGTCACAGCCGGTAAAATTTATAAACGATCTACAGCTGGCTCACTTAACTATGTTTATGCGTATGATGCAAATAAACAGCCTGTAGTTGTAAATGCTGATAAACCATTTTGGATGAATACATTTGACACAGTTACCATACCTGAAGGTGTTGCTTATATTCGCTGCATTGTTTCAAGCAGTCAACTTGATTCGTTTATGCTCGTTGAAAGCGGTGTGGATACATCAACATATATCCCATACTACAAAGTTAATATGAATTTACTTGATGATGTGTTGCTAAAAGATGAATTTTTAGTGCGCACAAAAAATCTAGTAGATTCATCAAAAACAGTAGATGGGTACTACGGAGAAGGTGGTTTAGTTTTCGTCTCGGGTACTTATTGCACTACCGATTTCATTCCTGTTGAAGTGGGTAAGACTTATAAGCGTAGCCCACTGACCGCATTTTATGCATATGCATATGACTCAAATAAACAACCTGTTGAGGTGCGCACAGGAAAAAAATACTGGCAGACTGAGCTTGAAACAACTCCAATTCCGGAGGGTGTTTCTTATATTCGCTGTGTTCATCCGCCAGTGAATAAAGATACGTTCATGGTTGCGGAATCTAGTGTCGATACATCATCGTATATTCCGTATTATGCAGTTTCCCCAAAATATTTGCAGACGAGTAACAAACAATCGGTTGAGTCTAAGAATTTACAGAAATGTAAAGATCTTGGATTTGTAGATAATCAGTTATTTAATACAGATTATTCGCACATCATTTTTTACGGTCAATCTCTTAGTAATGGGCATGAAGCAGCAGAAGCCTTAACAACAGCAGCTATTGATGGTTGTTATATGCTTGGCAACTCAGTATGGTCAAATTTAGGTAATAACGGTGCAAATACGCTCACACCTTTAGTCGCAGCAACAAATGCAACTCATGGTGAAAGTTCTATTGTTTCTGCTACTAACGTGCTTAAAAAACTGCTTGAGAAAAATCGTATCGACTCTAAGTTGATTGCTACAAATACTGGGGAATCAGGAAAAACTATTGAGCAATTATCAAAAGAAAGTACCAACGGAACTAACTTTTATACAGCGAATTTTGTCAAAGCATTGAACCAAGCAAAAACTACAGTTGACGGATTATCTAAAACAATTAGTTGTCCTGCGATTGTATTTATGCAGGGTGAATATAACTATACCAATTTAACTGGTACGGGTTTGACACCGGGTTCAAATGCTACAAATGATAAGGCTGCATATAAAGCGTTATTGCTAACACTTAAAAATAATATGCAAGCTGAAGTCATGGCTAAATACGGTCAGACTAAGAAACCTTTGTTTTTCTTATGTCAGGTAGGCGGTACATATATCAATTTAAATCAGATGCCAATCAATATGGCACAAGTTGAGTTTGCAGATGAGAATGATGACGTGATTTTACTTAATCCGACCTATGGTGTGCCGGATTATAGCGGAGGGCATTTATCTTCGAATGGTTATCGTTGGTATGGTGAGCTCGTTGCTAAACAACTATACAAATCGCTGCTAAAGCATGAATGTAGTTCAACTGTACGAGCAAAAGAGTTTGAGTTAATAGATTCAACACTCGTTATTCACTGTGAAGTACCTAACGCGCCTCTTGTTATCGATGCGTACACTACTCAAGCAGCAGCAAGCTCGGGGTTTCGTGTAATTGACGACACAGGCGAAATCGTAATTAATAGTGTTCGAATTGTGGGAGGTACGTCTATCGCTCTGTCGCTCGGACGAAAGCCGACAACCAACGTATATGTGACTTATGCAGGTGTTGGGAGATCTGGCAATGGTAATATCCGCGATTCAGACGAATGGAATCCAATGTATGTGTATACAGATGAAACAGCGTATTCAAAAAAGCCAACGTATACGCCAAAGTTATCAGATGGGGTAACGCCGATCTATAACAGAAAGTATCCACTTCATAATTGGTTGGTTGCTTTCTATCATCAACTGAACTAAAGAAAGGTGATCTATGAAAAACCTTCAAGCAGTTGCCGAAGCGCTCATATGGCTCGGCACGCCCTACCATCACCAAGGGCGAGTTAAAGGTGTGGGTGTGGATCAGTACTAATGCAAACTTTGATCCTGATTCGACAGCAGCTCGTTGGACAGGTAATGAAAATGCTTGCACGATTACTGGCTTGCAATCAACAGCGATATATTGTGTGCGTGTTGCTGCGCGAGATGTGTGGAAGCCAACTTCGTGGAACTATTCAACACGAATCACACAGGCAACTGCTGAAGCATAATCTATAGACCACTAACAGCACCTTAAGGTGCTTTTTTATTGCCAAAAATCAGGGGGGCGCAATGCCAAATGACTACACAACCGATCCACCAGTAGCAACAGCAGGGCAGCTTCTTGCCATCTCAGACAAGATTAATGATCTTGTAAAAAGTATGGATAAGCTCGCTGAAATGCCCCAAAAGCTCGACCGTATGAATATGCAGTTAGAGCAACTCAACAAAGAGCATCAACAGACACGAAATGACTTAACTCAAACTCGCGACAATCTGCAAGAAGATTTAGACCGAGTAAAGTCAAACTTTAAAAGTGAGATTAAGCAGCTCAGAAATGAAGTTGAGCCAAGATTTAAGGAGGTGGATTCACAGATCAGAGTGCTACATGAAAGTAAAACCAAAATAGATAGCATTACCAACCTTGTGCGCTTTGGGGGCATTTTCTTAGCAGGTTTATTCGTCGTCGCTTGGAATACTCAGACGAGCAAAACAGACACAGTAAATACTCAAGCTACGACCAACGCTCAAAGCATTCAGGTTCTTGAAAAGCAATCTGACCAACTCTTAAGAACGGTTGAAGAAATCCGCAACAAAATTTATGAACGAAATATGAGAGAGGAAAAATGAAATTCATCCCCGAAAATGTTTGGAAATATTTATCTGTAAAGCTCCCAATTATCGGAGCTTTTTTATTGGGTGTGCTTCCTGTTTTAATTCAAGAGGGTATTAATACACAGCTTATCCCTGCTGAATACCATGCTATTTTGCTTTCAATTGTATTGCCTGCATTGGCATACATCGGTCGTAAGATTGCACAGCCCAAAACACAAACATTAGGCTTCGCCACAATCACAGCAGGGCATAGCAATACAGATCCGGGTGCAGTCAACGGCAAATATAAAGAAGCTGAATTGGTCGTCAATTTCCGCAATGCAGTGACTCATTATTTACGTGAAGCTGGATTGCAGGTCAAGACCGATGGTACTGGCACTAAGAATGACCCATTGTCCGCTGCGGTAAAGTTGATTCAGGGCTCAAGTGTTGCGGTTGAATTCCACATGAATGCTGCTGCATCGAAACAAGCAAATGGAATTGAAACGATTGCACTACCAAAAGACAAGAAGTTGGCTCAAGACTTATCCAAAGCTGTAGCAGATGCATTAGGCGGTCGCTTACGTGGTGATAATGGTTGGATTGATCAGTCTAAATCTGCACGTGGTCGCTTGGCATACGTGAATGCGGGTGGCTTGATTGTAGAGCTTGGATTTATTTCGAATGATGCAGAACTCGCTGCATTTAACTCAAAGTATTGGTCCGCAGCAAAAGCTGTAGCGCAAGTAATTATTGAACATGAAAAAGCCCTCAAGTGAGGGCTTTTTATTTATCAAGTTGCTTTTAATTTTGAGATTAATCCCCTTTCGAATTTATCAATTTTTTCTATGGTTTCGGTAATCATTTTTGACAAATCATTAAAGCTGAAGACTTCTTCGCAAGAGTTTTTATCTTTAGTGCTAAAACCTACAGGTCTATCAAGAACCCTTTTTAAAGAGCTTCTGGCGATAGTTTCACTCTGGTCTAAACCATAATAACTATATGCTTTGGGAGGGAAAATCTCAATTTTCCTTCTTAACGTTGCTTGATTTTCAACAATAGAGTCAAAGTATTTTTTATACTCATTGATAATGAGAATATAAAAGATTTCGCAATAAATATAATGGTGATTAATTCGCGCAAATTCATCAAACATAGTCTCATCAATAAACCGAATATTTTTAACTATTTCAAAAAACCTTTTCTGTAAATCCTCTTTATCATAAACTAGCAATTCTTCGTTAAATATTAAAAATTCATTAATTTTATTTAAAGTGTGAAGATTATCTTGCATCGTATTGAGTTTAAATTTTACTTGAGACAAAACACCCACTGCCTCTAAGACTTGCTCCTTGGTTGTTGTGTGATTTGCTGGATCCCTCCAATCATTAAATAATAGAGTCGCAATATAAGCTGCAGTAAGAGTTGCTGCTCCACCAAAAAAACCTATCGATACTGAAAATGACTTATCCAATACCTCGGAAAATCCAAGGTTCGTTTGAGAATAAAAAGTAAAAGCCAAAGCAAACATTGGAAAAATAATTAAGAAGCTGAGGAAAATTACCGTTTGGACCTTATCTTTTATGCTTTTCGCATTACTATCACTCACTAACAATCTCCACACCTTCCCAAAATTCGCCTTTCTTTTTAGCTAAGAAAATATCAGCATCTCGTTTACTCATAAAATATTTGGCTTTCTCATAATCGCTGGTCCAGCACCAACCAGATTGATCTACAAAATTCACTTCTGATAATTCCCAATAATCCAAATCATCTTCTTGTTTTACATAGGAGAGGTACTTTTTATTTTTCTTCATGACGATCATAGATTCACCTCACCAACTATCAACCATATCAGCCCAATCTTGCATCATTTTTCTACGCTCTTCTAAATTTTGAGCGTGATTATATGTGCCACGAACTGCATTTTTATCTACATGCGCAAGCTGCAATTCTATCCATTCTGAGCTATATCCGGCCTCATGAAGCAATGTTGATGCTGTAGCTCGAAAGTCGTGTGCTGTGAACTCAAAACCCATAGATCCAAGCGCTCGATTTATGGTGGTTTTGTTCATTATTTTTGATTTATTAAAGACTGAGCAAAACACATATTCATCATTTGATTGTAGTTTTTGACTCTCTAAGATTTTAAAAATTTGATCGCTAATTGGCACCAAATGAGTTCTGTTCATTTTGATGTTTCGCTCACCTTGATCCAGCTGTTCTTTTGTTGCTGGTGGTATGGTGATTAATCTATTTTCAAGATCAACCCATTCCCAGCGCAAGCGACAAACTTCAATCGATCGCATCATTGAATACAATAAAAGGAGTATGGAATTTTTAACCATTTCAGTAGATCGACTGTTTTTTAGCGCACTATTAAAACGTGATTTTTCATCACTCGTTAAAGGTCTAGCGGTTTGCTTTGGAGGGCGCTCAACAGTTTGGCCAAGTGATATTGCTGGATTACTTTCGCAGCGCAGATTGGCGATAGCGTAGTTAAAGATCGAATTCACAAGTTGGCGATTTCGAATAGCCGTGCTTTCGCCAGTACCATGATTCATCTGCTTAGATACACGCTTAATCGTATCTTTCTGCATTCTGAGCACATCATGCGGAGTGATTGTTTTTAAATCTTTACTGCCAAATGCAGGAAATAAATCACGCGCAAAAGCTTTCTCTACGGTAAGCCTAAACGATTCAGACCTTTTATTTTTCTTTACTTCATACCATTCAAGGGCAATATCCTTAAATGTAGATTCTGACTTAAGTTTGGCTTGCTCCTTTTCCTCAATTCGATATTTGGCAGGATCAATATTCTGATCCAACAGTGTTTTTTGATCTATGGTTTTTTGACGGGCAGTAGCCAGACTTACAACAGGGTATTCACCGAGACTTAACATTGATGCTTTCCCGAGAAAACGATAACGAAAACGCCAGTGCTTTGATCCATTCGGACGCACTTCAATACATAGTCCAGAATGATCTGCCATTCTGTACATTTTATCTCTTGGTTTTAATTGTTTGATCTTGGTATCATTTAGCATAGGTTGTGAGTAACGAAGTGTCGAAAGCTTGTTACTCACAATCTTACTCACATATCCATTTAATGCAATCAGACAATAATTTACGGCAGTTAATGTAAGAGGGTGTGCTGAGTAAGGCTAAGTATTTTATTTTTATAACAATTTATAATATTTAACAAATCTGATTCTTTTCGATCATCAAAAGCATGAGCGTATTAACCTTTGAAATTTATGCACTTAAATGTGCTTTGAATAGTCCGAAATGATTCTAAATAGTTGTATATTGACCCAAATATCGTGTGGATATTTTAAATAGAAAAATAGTGAAATATTTAGAATGCAGCCAATCATAGCAAATATTATTCAATTTCTGCTGAACAATTTCGCCAAAGTTCATCGCAACTGAAATCATTTCAATAAATTTTCGACTTATAAATTTGGGATTTAATTTGAACAAGACATTAGGCTGAATTTAAGTGGGTAAAATATGTTCAATTGATATTTTAAAAAGATCTGCTTGATGTCGTTAAAAATAGCAATTCAGGCTCTAGATGGAAAAATATGAACCGTTTTGAAGCAAAATCACCAAAATGGAGCACAATTAATGTAAAGGTAAATTGATCAAAATTAAAACAAAATGGTTAAATTAACGTCGAAAAATGGGTGCTTTACGGGCTCAAAAAATCTAAATATCGATCATGAATATAGTGATTACGCTGATTTTTTTCCATCTATAACTAGCTAAGCCATTAGTTTCTATCGTATTTAAATTCGACCTTAAAGCTTTGATAAAATCTCAATGATTTTATCGTTGAAAGCGATTAATCATTTTGGTGCAAAACCAAGTTGCACTATTTTGATACACCTGCGAGAAGTTTTTAAACAAAAGTGATGAAGAGTGGCTGAATATGGTGCATTTACTGTTACACACAGTATAATAGTCGAAAAGCAAGGAGTTAAAATCTTCTATTCTGATAAGGAATTCAATATTTTAGCTTGGCTTTTAAAAGTTGGTACGGTAATTGCTTAATAACTACCAACTACTAACACGCACTTCAGTGTGCACAAAAAAATCATCGGAGCAAAATGAGCATGGCGAACAAGGTCCTTCAACTCATCCAAGAAAGTGGCGCAAAATGGGTCGATTTTCGCTTTACTGATACTAAGGGTAAAGAACAACACGTAACTTACCCAGCAGATTCAATCGACGAAGATACGTTTGAAGATGGCAAAATGTTTGATGGTTCTTCAATTGCTGGTTGGAAAGGCATTGAAGCATCTGACATGATCTTACGTCCAGATGCAGAAACTTGTTTTATCGACCCGTTCTTTGCAGAAGCTACAGTTGTTGTGACTTGTGATGTTATCGAACCTTCAACTGGTCAAGGTTATGAACGTGACCCACGCTCTATTGCTCGCCGTGCGGAAGAATACCTAAAATCAACTGGTATCGGTGATACTGCTTATTTTGGTCCAGAACCAGAATTCTTCGTATTTGACGAAGTAAAATGGGACATCGATATGTCTGGCGCGCGCCACACATTAATCGCTGAAGAAGCTGCTTGGTCTACTGGTAAAGATTACGAAGCGGGTAACTCTGGTCACCGTCCACGTGTGAAAGGTGGTTACTTCCCAGTTCCTCCTGTAGATTCTTCACAAGATATGCGTGCAGACATGTGTGCAAAAATTGAAGAAATCATGGGTCCAGGTCGTGTAGAAGTACATCACCACGAAGTTGCGTCTTGCCAGTTAGAAATTGGTGTGAGCTTCAATACAATGGTTCGTAAAGCTGACGAAGTACAACAGTTCAAATATGCTGTTTGGAACGTTGCGCACCAATACGCTAAAACTGCAACTTTTATGCCTAAACCAATGGTAGGCGACAACGGTTCTGGTATGCACGTTCACATGTCGATCTCTAAAGATGGCAAGAATCTGTTTGCTGGTGATGAATATGCAGGCCTTTCAGAAATGGCATTGTACTTCATCGGTGGTGTGATCAAACACGCTCGTTCATTGAACGCAATCACAAACCCATCAACTAACTCGTACAAACGTTTAGTTCCACATTTCGAAGCGCCGATTATGCTTGCTTACTCAGCACGTAACCGTTCAGCTTCTATCCGTATTCCTTATGTTTCTAGCCCTAAAGGCAAACGTATCGAAGCACGTTTCCCAGATCCAATGATGAACCCGTACTTAGGTTTCGCTGCACTTCTTATGGCTGGTCTTGACGGTATTCAAAACAAGATCCACCCAGGTGAAGCTGCTGACAAGAACTTGTACGACCTTCCTCCTGAAGAAGAAGCTAAAATCCCTACAGTGGCTCATAGCTTAGATATGGCGCTTGAAGCTCTTGCAGCTGACCATGATTACCTTCTTAAAGGTGGCGTGTTCACTAAAGAAATGCTTGATGCCTACATCGAACTTAAAACTGACGAAGTTCGTCGTCTTAACACGACAACTCACCCAGTTGAATTCGACATGTACTACAGCTTGTAATTCTGTACAGAATTGCACTGTAAAAAGACCCGCCTTGTGCGGGTTTTTTTATGAGATGGGTTAAGATAATGCAAAGAGTTGAATGAATATCTAAACATGGCAAAACCACGTAAAAAACATACCGGTTTTTTTCCTTGGATTGATCCAGCGGATCAAGCAAAGGGATTTAAACTCAACTTCTCAGAAGTGACTTATTTGGAAGTGGGGCGGACCGTTGAAGGTTATAAGCAGGCTGAATTTGTCGAACTGAAAAACCCAGAGCTAGCATTGGAATTTGATTACCCAGAAAGTTTTTATATTACGACCGAAGGGCTGGTTCTGATTAAAACGCCGCAAGGCAAGTTTGAAGCCATTGCCAAGACAGATAACTTTTAATTCCACACTAAAAAAATTGAACTGAAAAAATGACCTGCAACACAACAGGTCATTTTTATTGAATATCTAGAAATTTGCCAAACGTTATTGCAAACCATGCTGTTTTAGATTATCGATTTCATAAGGCGCATCTTCGGCGGGGTAGCGTAAGTTTTCGAATCCTTTTGTTTTGGCAATCGACCAAATCACACTTTCACCCGCAGGGATGTTTTGGCTGTGCTGCGTATATAAGGGATCTTGCAGGGCGTCTGCTGCTGAAATAAAAGTCCAGCCATGCTGCTGAAAAGCAGTAATGACATCCTTTAAAAATGCGGCATTAATAGCATTCACATGTAAAAGTAAAACATGCTGTGGTGAACGATTTATGGTGAGCTGGGCAAGTTGGTCATAATAATCTGCTCGGTGAAGCAGGTGAGCAATATATGCTTGTTTCAGACGTTCTAATTTGTCCTGATCTTGCTGTTTGGCATAGTCGAGATATTTTTGGTTATAAAACCAGTCACTGGCATCTATACTGACTCCGCCAATGCGGTATTTATGCTGTGCTAGCCATAGATAGACAGCATCACGCTTTTTAGCGCTATTACCTTCTTTTAAAAAAGGATACCGGTAAATACGTGTGTAATTTGGCAGCGTTTTTAGCACTGTATCCGCCTGTTCAATGCTGTGCAGATAATCTTTTAATGTGACATTTTCTTTATTCAGGTTTTGGTGCAGTGCACTATGATTGCCAATCAGATGGCCGGATTGTCCCCACGCTTGAATTAGTTGCTTACCTTGATAATCACCAATTTTAATCAGGCTCGGAAAAACAATACTTTTGATTTTTTGATCATGCAGATGCTTTAAAATTTGGGCATTGATTTGTTCCGCTTGTGCGTTAAACGCTGGATTTAATCCATCATCAAAACTGAGCGCAATCGATTTTGCTTGAGCCGTGATATTGGCACAAAGTAAAACGAAAAAAATAAAAACATGTAGCGGGTAAAATGGAAACATTATGCTTGTGTAATTTAGTGGTTATCCAAGACATCATACTGTGTATGTGAGGTTTGTGTTGATTGCATATGTAATGAAGTGCTTAAGCTGTTTTGGTTTTGCTCATTTTACTGAAAACAAGCTATTGGTCATGAAAAACGATGTTGAGTTAGTTACACTAGGGATTCGCTATACTCAGCAAATGGTTAAAGGGAAATGAAATATGCAGCGTCAAGCATGCGAAATGCGGGATAAAAGAATGTCTCCTGAATTAAGAACATGGTTGTATGCTTCGGGTTCATTAACCCAACAATTAACAGATTTTGCCCAAGGTGTATTTAAAGTTGAGCCGAGTATTGAGCAATTTCAACGTATGACGCTTCAAGATGCACGGTGGCTACAAATGCCAATACAGCACACAGCTTGGGTACGTGAAAGTTATTTATATGGCTGTGAAGCTGAGCCGTGGGTCAAGGCAAAAAGTATATTTCCAATCCTTAGCATACAAGGACGTGCGCGGATTTTTCAGCATATTGGTAAAAAACCGATCGGACATTTTTTATTTCAGCGTACCAATCCGAAGTGTGAGCGGCGTGTACTGTGGCTAGACGATGGTTGGACACGTCAGAGCTGTTATACTTGGCATGGTTGTAAATTTATAGTTCAGGAAACTTTTTTAGCGAGTTTTGAGCAATATTTGCAGAAATAACATTACCAGATGAAGGACAGTCATGGCCGTGGTGCAACAGATTACTTGGCAGCAGCGTTTAGAAGCTTATTACTATTTATGTCGCTTCGATAAGCCAATTGGCACGGAACTGGTTTTTTGGCCAACCATGTGGGCACTGTGGATTGCCAATCAAGGAACACCGCAATTCAGTATTTTGATTCCCATGATTTTGGGCACGATATTTATGCGTGCAGCAGGTTGTGCGATTAATGACTTTGCTGACCGTAAAGTCGATGGTGCTGTGGAAAGAACCAAGCATCGTCCTTTAGCCACTGGGGTGATTAGTGCTAAAGAAGCCATATATGTGTTCTTGATCTTGGTGCTTGCTAGCGCATGTATGTTGTTCTTTTTACCGATAGAAACTTTTTATTGGTCCTTTGGTGCATTGTTTTTAGCGTTCATTTATCCCTTTATGAAACGCTACACGCATCTGCCACAAGTATTTTTAGGCGCGGCATTTTCATGGTCGATTCCTATGGCCTATACCGCTGTGGGGCAAACACCTGATTTGACTTGCTGTTTATTGTACTTTGGTAATTTGGCGTGGACGGTTGCGTATGATACACAATATGCTATTACTGACCGTGAATATGATTTGAAAATTGGCGTGAAATCGACTGCGATTTTATTTGGTAAATACGATATTGAAATCATTTCATTATTGCAGGTGCTTAGTATTGTATTGATTGCTATTGCGCTGTATTTAGAAGATCTCTTGATGCCATTCGGTTTGGTCGCGTTATTGGCTGTGGCTGCCGATTTTATTTACCAGTGGACTAAAACCAAAGGCCGTGATCCGCAGTTATGTTTTTGGGCGTTTCGCCATAACCGTTGGGTAGGGTTTATGATTTTTATTGGAATTGTTATGGCATTGGCTCTTTAATGTCATTGATCTGAAACTTTTTAAAATAAACTAAAGCATCCTATTCGGGTGCTTTTTTTTATGCATTAATAAAAAGGCATGTAGTTTCATGTTTAAAGAATAATGATTAAAAAGGATATTTTATGAAACGTTCAAAAATAGCATTGGCTTTGACAGTTGCAGTTTCTATGCTGTCTTTAACCGCGTGTAATGACGATGATAATGACTCATCATCTTCGAATCAAAAATCAACATTTGTGTCTGAAGCAAATTATGCTTTCAATACAGTAGACAATACATCGTCCATTAAAGTCATGACCTATAACATGACTAATGTACAGGGGGAAGCAGCGACTGCAACAGCCTTGGTATTATTTCCAAAAGCTACACAACCTAAAGATGGGTATCGCGTTGTGGTGTGGGAGCATGGAACAGTTGGAGCAGGAGATGAGTGTGCGCCAAGTAAAAATGTAATTCATCCACGTTTTAAAATTCTAGCCAACACGCTTATGGCGGCAGGTTATGTAATTGTGGCACCAGACTATGAGGGTTTAGGAACCAAGGGAGTTCATCCATACCTTAATTTATCAAGTGCGGCAAATTCGGCGCTTGCTGCAGTTAAAGCGGCAAAAGAACATTATGGTAAGCAACTCAATGGTCAGTGGATGTCGATTGGTCAATCGCAAGGTGGTCATGCATCCTTAGGGACGGCGGAATTTGCTAATACCGATACTAACTATAAAGGTGCAGTAGCAGCCGCACCTGCGTCGAGTTTAGGCACGATTATTAAGATTTACTTAGATCCAAAACTAAATGTAGATGCAAATGGTCAACCTAAAGCCCATGGATTGAATAGATTGGATGAACAGTTGGCACAAGTGCGTTATGCACTTAGTATGGGGCAGCTTTCTGAGGTTCAAGCACAGGCGTTAATTGATCAAATTGCAGATGGCTATGCTGAGCTTTTGGCATATGCTGCATTGACCAGTTCGGGTATTAAAGCCTATGAGCCAAATTATGATTTAAAAAATATTTTTACTGCTGATGCTGGTGTTATTGCAGAAAAAGCCTATGGACGTACAGGAGATGACGGTGCATGTTTAAGTTATGCTGATCCAAATGGCGCAAATGGTTTGCAAGAACAGTTTAAAGCAGCTGTGATTGAATTTTTAAAGGATCCAACGCATACAGTTTCACAGTATGGAATTGATCTGAATAAAATTGATACTGATCCTGTTGTTCAGAAATTTTTAAATGATAATCAGCCAGCGACAAATGCAACTGCTGCCAAAGTAATTAAAGCGCCTGTGTATATTATTCAAGGTGCAAATGATCAGGCAGTTATTCCTGTGGTTACGCAAGCGCTATTTGCAAATATGAAAACACAAGCGAAGAAGTATTTCCCAGATGCAAATTATGCTGAAGGTTATCAATTAGACGTTGTGCCAAGTGCAAGTCATACACAGGCGATTATCTGTAGAAATGCGCAAGCGGTCGAATTTATTCAAGCTAAAATGTCTGCAGGTACAGGTATTGTCTTAACCAATGAGCAAAAAGATGCAAGCCAAAGTCCACATTGTAAGGGGGTCGCTGCTTCAAGCTAAGTTTTTTCAATAATAAAAAAAGGAGCATGTCTCCTTTTTTTTTGCATATTGGATTATTAATCATTCAATCCTTGAAAATGAGGGGCACAGTTAGTTTGAGCAAAGAATGTTATGAAGACTTGAGCGAATTTTGTTTTTTGCTATATTGGGCGTCGAATTATTTATGTATATGAAAGAATAGTTATGTCTGAAGTTAAGCCAAAACCCAATACCAAAAAGATGATCATTCTGATGGCACTTGGGCTATTGATTCCTATATTTTTGGTCAGTATGGCTTTTCTTGCAGTCAATAGTGATGCCAAAAACCAAGAAAAATATAAGCAACAACAAGCTGAAATGATTGAGCGTATTAAAGCAAAAGAAGCACAAGATGAGGCTTTGGCTGCTGAGGCTGACCAAGCAGTATCAGAAGTGCTGGCAGCTCAAGAGTCAAATGCTCAATAAAATTCTGCTTACGTTATGGATGTGAATGCAATGCGCATTCACTCAATGTTCGATTGTACTTTACGTATTTAACAACTATTTATTTACATCATGCCTGAGTGTGTGAACTGTTGGAATACTGGTATAGCGGATTACACGGTAGCCAGCTTCTTCAAGCATTGCATCACGTTCAGCATCTTCTTGCTCTTTGCCTATATGACTAGGGTCATCCAGTTCGATAATCACAAGCACATTATAAGTTTGGTCAAGTATGACAAAATCAGTGACTTTTCGATTAAATCTATTTCTGATTTTATAATTTTGATTGGTGATCAGTGCGCTAAACGCCACTTGGGCTAAAATGTGGTAGTCCGGAAATGCTTCATTTAAACGATGAAACATCTTACTTTCAAAGACAGTGATTACACGACGTGGGAAAAACTTTTGTTTGCTTCTAAACAGTCTGGGAAAGACTAAGCAGACAAGGGCAAAAGTTGCCAAGCAACCAATAATAAAAAATGTAAACTGACTGAGATCTGGCACGGAATAAACTACATATATGAAAAAAGCCCACGTCATGAGGCGTGGGCTTTTTAGAATTTGGCTCTCCAACCTGGGCTCGAACCAGGGACCTGCGGATTAACAGTCCGTCGCTCTACCGACTGAGCTATTGGAGAATCTGCACGCATTCTATGGGGCAAATGCAGTGAGGTCAAGTCAGAATTGCAAAAAATAAGGAAATTTAGGCTGAATGTATTAAATATAAACACCTTTAATATAAAGCGTTTTTAAAACTTAAGCTCTGACTATTCTTTCTAATGTGGTCGGAGAGCTAAGTGAATAGCTTAGGTCATAGAGCAAGTTATACTTATCTTAAAACAAAAGTCAGAGCATAAAAAAGCCCACGACATAATGCGTGGGCTTTTAGAATTTGGCTCTCCAACCTGGGCTCGAACCAGGGACCTGCGGATTAACAGTCCGTCGCTCTACCGACTGAGCTATTGGAGAATCTGAAGTGGATTCTAAAGATGTATGGGAGGGTGGTCAAGCCTGATTTAAATAAAATACTTAAAAATCAAATTAAGTGTTTTAAAAATAGCCGAATCAGACAACTTGGTACATATACGGATACTTTTTAGGATAGCAAAAACAAAAAAGTAGGTATGCTTTGTTAAATATCAGGCAATAAAAAACCCACTTCGCAATGAGTGGGCTTTTTAGAATCTGGCTCTTCCACCTGGGCTCGAACCAGGGACCTGCGGATTAACAGTCCGTCGCTCTACCGACTGAGCTATGGAAGAATAGATGGCTCTCCAACCTGGGCTCGAACCAGGGACCTGCGGATTAACAGTCCGTCGCTCTACCGACTGAGCTATTGGAGAATCTGATGCGCATTTTAGGGATGAATTTTAAAGTGGTCAAGCAGATTTGATGAAATGACTATTTGAATGTTTTTTTATTGTTCAAGTCTAGAAATTTTTTCTTAAATAGCGGTTATTTTTGAAGTTTTTTATATCATCTAGGTTGCTGATTTGCTTTATCGTCAAATTTTGTAGATTTAAATTTTTAAGCGTAGTTATGCGTTTCTCTTGATCTACAGGAATTATAATTTGGAATAATAAATATATTTCTAAAATTTGATGGTTTGCGAAGGTATCTAAATGAAATTTAGAAAAAGACATAACAGGTTTAATGGTGTTTTGGAGTAGATTAAAAAGATTTTGATTGTGTTTGAATACAATCCTTAATAAATATTCATTACCGACAGGTAATAGTTTGTAGTGACTTTTTGTGTTGTTAATGGATATGCTTTCTATTTGATCATAGTTAAACTGAATTTTCATTATATAAAGTTGAATTATACAATGACTTTCGAAAAATCTAATTTGTGGCAGTCCATTTTTGATGATAAGTAAAATTAAGACGAATTCCATAATTGATAATCCAGTCAGTATTAGTGCTGAATTAATGCTATATTTAATAGATTCTTGAACATAAGAGTAACTCACATACTGGATTATAGTGATAAAGATAAACATCACTAATATTTTGGTATATTTTGCTTTTATGATTAGTAATGGCTCTTGATTCATTCTTTTGTGTAATATTGTTTGTTGTGGCAGTATGATATTTAAAGCATAAAAAATCACCCTAAAAGGGTGATTTTTTATGCTTTAAAATAAGTTTTAAAACTTATTTTTCAACGCCAGCAGCTTGACCTGCATATTTAGCGTTTGCATAGTCCCAGTTCACTAGGCTTTCTAAGAAAGTAGAGATGTATTTAGGACGAGCGTTACGGAAATCGATGTAGTAAGCATGTTCCCAAACGTCGATAGTCAACACTGCAACTTTACCGTGAGCAAGTGGAGTGTCAGCATTTGAAGTTTTAAGGATAGAAAGGTTACCGTTTACTTCGTCAGCAACTAACCAAGCCCAACCTGAACCGAACTGAGTTGCAGCAGCATTTGCAAATTCTTCAGCGAATTTTTCGTAAGAACCGAAAGCTTCGTCGATTTTAGCTGCTAAAGCGCCAGTAGCTTTACCGCCACCGTTTTTAGCCATACAGTTCCAGTAGAATGTGTGGTTCCATACTTGAGCTGCATTGTTGAAGATACCAGCTTTAGAAGCATCGCCTTTAACAGCAGTGATGATTTCTTCTAAAGTTTTGCCAGCAAGGTCAGTACCTTCAATTGCTTTGTTTAGATTAACCACATAAGTATTGTGGTGTTTGTCGTGATGGTATTCTAAAGTTTCTTTGCTGATGTGCGGAGCAAGATCTTCGTAACCGTAAGGTAACGCTGGTAAAGTAATCGTTGTCATGTTTTCAATTCCTTGCATTTTGCTGGGTTTTGACATTAAGTGCCGTTATTGTAATAGATTCTTGCAGTAAAATGCGCATTGCTTATAAATAACAATACAGAATAAAGCCTGAAAATATACGTATAAGGACTGAGCCAAAGACCAAGACGATTTAAATTAAATCGGGTTGTTTAATTCGAAATAACTATACTCAATATTGAACTGTTCTGAAATAGCTTTTGCGAGTCGTTGTACACCATATCTTTCAGTTGCATGATGTCCACATGCATAATAATGCACATTTAATTCTTCAGCTTCGTAAAAAGTACGTTCACTCACTTCACCTGAAATGTACGCATCACAATCTAATGCAGCGGCTTTGCCAATAAAGTCTTGTGCGCCACCCGTACACAAACCAATTTTTTGAATCGATGGTTTATCTGCCGGTAGGTGAATGGCATCAAATCCTAATTTTTCAGAAACGAAGTCTTTAAACGCCGCTGGAGTCATGGCTTGTTTTAAATAACCAACATTACCAATAGGATTGCGCTCAGTAGGATCTAAGGCTTCAATATTCTCTAATTCGAGCAAATCTGCTATCGCTGCATTATTACCTAAAATAGGGTGACTATCTAAAGGTAAGTGATAGCCAACTAATGAAATATCTTTTTTGATCAGGGTTTTGATGCGTTTGCCACGCATACCTGTGATTGGGTAAGCTTCACCTTTCCAAAAATAACCATGGTGTACCAATAGCAAATCAGCTTTTGCTGCTATCGCGGCTTCAATCGCTGTTTGTGATGCGGTAACTGCGCATAAAATTTTATGCACTTCTGCTGAGCCTTCAATTTGCAAGCCGTTGGGAGCATAGTCCTTAAATTCATGTGCTTTGAGTGTGCTGTCACACCATTGAATAATTTCACTTAACTGAGCCATATACTGTCCAAAATCTCAAAAAGATGCATCAAAATTTACGATTGTTTAAATTGTAACTAAAGAATCACAAATCTCTGTGTTTATTTTTAAGTTTGTTGAAAATATTACATTACAATACGATATAAATTATTTAGCCATCAATGAATTATAAAATTTAGAGGATATAGACGTGCGTCGGACCTTTACATGGTTACCTTGGGTATTATTAATACTTGTGATCATCGGTTTCTTTACATGGCAACAGGTTCAAAAACCTAAAGCACCCATTGCCCCAGATGGGGTTAAAATGCCTGCAGAAAAGGTTGAGCCCCTCATTGATACGTCGCGTACAGGCGGTGTAGTTTCGTATAGTGCTGCGGTAAAAGTTGCTGCGCCAGCGGTTGTCAATATTTTCACTACGCAAAAAGTGAAACAATTGGATCATCCTTTATTAAATGATCCGGTTTACCGTGAGTTTTTTGGTAATCAACTTCCAGATCAAACCAATCAAAACGAAAATAGTTTAGGTTCAGGTGTGATTGTTCGTCCAGATGGCTATATTTTGACGAATAACCACGTGATCGCACAGGCCGATCAGATCGTTGTGGCTTTACATGATGGTCGTCGTGCTGAAGCGAAAGTTGTGGGTACAGACCCAGATACAGACCTAGCTGTGATTAAGATTGAAATGAGTCAATTACCGGTTTTGCCATTTAAGCTAAGTGGCAATGAAGTCGGTGATGTCGTCCTAGCGATTGGTAACCCTTTTGGCGTGGGTCAGACGGTTACGCAAGGGATTATCTCAGCTACAGGTCGTTCAGATTTGGGAATCAACACTTACGAAGACTTTATTCAAACAGATGCTGCGATCAACCCCGGCAACTCTGGTGGTGCTTTAATTGATGTTGCAGGGAACTTAATTGGTGTAAATACCGCGATCTTCTCGCAGTCAGGTGGCTCTTTGGGGATTGGTTTTGCCATTCCTGCAAAAGTATGTCAACAAGTATTGAACGCTATTTTAAAAGATGGGCGAGTGGTTCGTGGTTGGTTAGGTATTAGTTTACTTCCAATTAAACAAGAAAATATTTTAGATCCACGGGTGAATGGTGTGATTGTCGCAGATGTCATTCGTAATGGGCCTGCAGCACAAGCAGGTTTAAAACGTGGTGATAAAATCATGAAAGTGAATAATGAGCTGATTACCTCGACTTCGCATTTAATCAACTACGTTGCACAACAAGCGCCATTGAGCACTATGCAAATTGACATTGAGCGAGACGGAAAGGCGATGACATTGCCGGTACAAGTGGGAGAGCGTAAACTGCAAACTCAAAACAGTGACTCGCAATATATTCCATTACCCCGCTAGCATAGAAAATCCCTCTTCATGAGGGATTTTTTTTGAGTTCCTTTTTTTGTATATCGCTTTGAAGAGCTTCGTTTGCGCCAAACAATGCGCTTTGAAATTGAAATATCAATTACAAAAATGCATTGCACGCTTTGCTGAATTTGGCTTAATTTATAAGCAATAATAATCAGATAAGCGTATAAGAATATGAGCTTTTTACCCGCTGAACATGCCAAAGTTTTATCCAGTCAAGCCAATTTAGATATCGCCTTATATAAGACACGTTTGGCTTTGCTGATTGAGGAAAATGCCAAACAGGGGAATACCGCCGTATTTACGGTTTTACCCAAGCATTTAGCTTTAGAAGAGATTCGAAGTTTATCTGCTGAGCTTACAGAATTGGGATATCAAGTTCGATTTGAAGTGAATGAATTCTTCTATAATTTTAATGTCTACTGGATTTGATTCGGGATTCACTGCATTTAAGGTCGTAAGTTAAAAACAAGATGAAACCCTTTAGAAAACCACGCTAAGCGTAGTTTTCTAAAACTGTTTTATAACGCAGTATCTTATTCAGATTTTTGATAGTCGTTAATGACTTCAAGCGCCGCACGAAAGGCTTCTTGAGTCGCTGGTGCACCACAATATGGCAAACTATGAAGTAATACTTCCTGAATTTCTTCTACAGTCGCCCCGTTATTTAAAGCACCTCGGACATGACCTTTGAGTTCTGTCGGACTTTTTTGTGCTGTTAAAAATGCAATAGTAATCAGTGAGCGATATTTACGGGGTAAAACGCCTTCACGCTGCCAAGTTGAACCCCATGCATGCTCATTAATCCAATCTTGCAAAGGTTGAGTAAATGGCACGGTATTGTCTTGAGCACGTTTAACGAAACTTTCACCCATAACTTCAGTACGAACTTTTAAGCCATTTTCATAATCTTGTTGTGACATGCAGCAAACCCTCTGTGATGTAATTTTGCAGTACAGCCTATACCTTTGACTCTGCGATACCATTGGCTGATGGTCGTATAAAAAAGCCATCCCATTGTTTAACAGTGGAATGGCTTTTATTTTGAGAAAAATTAAGCTCAAAATCGATGAAGAAGTTGATTAATAACGCAGAAATGCTTCTGGTTCATCATCGGTGTGTTGTTGCTTTTTCACTTCTGGTGCAATGGTTAAATGTGGATTGGATAGCTCAAGTTCGTGGATGAGCTGCATGTCAAATACATCTGTGAGCATGCTGTCATAGCGTTGAATGTTGTAAGTGCTGAGCTGTTCAGCTTCAGAGGCTGTAATGACTTTTTGTGCAATTGCATCGGCTATATGTGCTTCAAAAGTTAAACCTTTGAATTGACCTTTAGATTCAGCTTTTTTAAATTGGTTCCACAGCGGTTCAATTTTTAACAGTTGTAAAAAGGCATTTTCCATACGACCAGAAACTTCATCTGCTGCTGTGCTGTAATACACGTGCTTTTTCAGTTCTTGGCGGAAAGTATTGTCTAGCATCATTTGAGTGGCAACTTCACGTTTTAAACGGTCTGTCGGTTTGGCAACAACTCGTCCAAACGGAAAGCAGATGATTTTTACTACACTTGCTGCTAGTCGCATTGGGAAGTTGTCAAATAAGCCATGGAAAGCTTCTTCAACATTGTACAAAGCTTTATCTAATGCAAGTTGCGCATGTAATTGTTCAGCTTCACTTCTTTGACCTTGTTCATAATATTTAAGAATAGCTGTCGCGATAAATAAATAAGAGTGAATGTCTGCAAGTCGTCCAGAGAGCATTTCTTTACGTTTAATATCGCCGGCTAATAGGCCAAGACACATATCTGCAGTCAGCGCGAAATCGGCACTGAATCGATTAATTTTTTTATAGTAGGGGCGGCTAAATTCATCTGCTGAAGCTGGTGAGTCTGATGGGCCACCTGTGAACGCATAAGCAAAGGCACGTGCAGTTCGGTTAAAGGTATAGCCTAAGTGCTTAAAGAGCATTTCATTGAATGTATTGAGTGCAGCGTTTTTATCTTCGGCTTGAAGTAATTGTAGCTCTTCAAATAAATATGGATGGCACCGCATTGAGCCTTGTCCAAAAATCATCAGAGAGCGACTTAGAATATTGGCACCTTCGACAGTAATTGACACAGGAATGGCCTGATAATTCAAAGCTAAAAAATTACGAGGTCCCATTTGCACGGCACGTCCACCGACGATGTCCATGCCATGATTCACCACTTTCCGCATGGTTTCAGTGGCATAGTATTTGGCCATTGCAGTCATTACAGCAGGTTTGCCGCCTTGGTTTAAACCACAAGTCACCAAATAGCGAAATGCTTCAAGCATATAAGCGTCTGATGCGATATCACTCGAAGCTTCTTGTACACCTTCAAAATTACCTACAGAAATTTTAAATTGCTGACGAACTTTGGCAAATGCCCCGACGTTTAAATATGCCATTTCTCCGGCTGCCGTTGACAAAGCGGGGAGTGAAATGCCACGACCAACCGCTAAACATTCCATCAGCATACGCCAGCCTTTGCCGGCATTTTCAATCCCTCCAATGATCCAGTCTAAGGGAATAAAGACATCTTTGCCTTCAACTGTACCATTCATAAACGGAGAGCCTGGATTATGACGTGGACCTGTAACGACACCGTCATGACTCGCCGGTAGCAGCGCGCAGGTGATGCCATATTCCGTTTTATTTTTATCTCCCAATAAGCCATCTGGATCGTATAACTTAAATGCCAGACCAATGACAGTGGCAATCGGTGCAAGGGTAATCCAGCGTTTAGAGAAATTCATGTTTAAGCCGAGCACTTGTTGTCCCTCAAAGGTGCCATAACAGACGACCCCTGTATCTGGAATAGCGCCTGCATCCGAACCTGCTTCAGGACTGGTGAGTCCAAAACATGGAATTTCTTCACCTTTGGCAAGGCCTGGGAGATATCGGTCTTTTTGTGCTTCAGTACCATAGTGTAGAAGCAATTCCCCCGGTCCAAGCGAGTTGGGCACCATACAACTGACTGCGGCAGTCAGTGATCGGGATGCAATTTTGCTCATGACACGGCTTTGTGCAAATGAACTAAATTCACGCCCTCCATACGATTTTGGAATCACTAGTCCTAAGAAACCATTATCTTTAATGAATTGCCATGCTTCTGGTGGAAGGTCTTTATGTTTATGGTGAATATCCCACTCGTTGAGCATGGCACAAAGTTGTTCAACTTCATTATCAATGAAAGATTGTTCTTCAGCGCTGAGCTGAGGGTAGGGATAAGCCTCAAATTTTTTCCAATCAGGAGCGCCCATAAATAGCTCTTTTTCCCACCAACTTGTTCCTGCATCCAATGCTTCACGTTCCGTAGTACTCATACTCGGCATCGCATTTGCTAAGGATTTATAGGCAGGTTTGGTGAGCAGATTGAGCCGCAGTGGGTCAATCAACATTACTAAACTTAAAGCAATAAGAGGGATGCCAAGTATTAATGACCATGGGGTTAAAAAAGCGAGTGCAATTGAAACAAATATCAGTGTTATTGCGCCTACAGCTCGTGAAAGTTCAAAGAAAAAAACGGCCCAAAGAGCAAAAATAAAGAGTACTGCACTGAGTATAAATAGCATTTGTTATGGCTCCAGTGACAAGGGCCAGAGCGTTATGCGTTTAAAACAGCCTACATGCGTTTAAAAATGATCTCATCTTTTGTCTTTCTGATTTTAAAGTGCATGAGACTGTCAAAATGGCATCACTCGGCTGGTGAGTATGATTGGACAATTGCGCGAATATAATGAAAGCGCAAATAAAGTGTTATCAATAGATTGATTAATAAATAATCACAACACAATCCCTATCGGGCAAAGAAATGTCACATTACGTAAACTTGGATGATTCGATATATTGGATAACGTTTAAGGAACGGACAATTTTCGAAAGATCTTATATTGGGAAACGAATTAGGCTGAGTGTGTGAAAGCCACAAAAAAAGCCCTCAATCAATGAGGGCTTTAATTTGCGATGTTTTAAATCTTTGCGTGATTAAGCTTCAATCGTTTGAACTGCAATTTTCTTTGCAGGATCAGTTTTACGACGTACCGCAGGTACTGGCTCACCATAGTATTGACGGTCAGCAAAGTAGCTAGAACGGACCATTGGTGCAGCCCAAATGTTTTTGAAACCAAGCTTTTGACCATGTGCTGTGTAACGATCAAACTCTTCAGGTGTAACGAAACGATCGATCGGTGCATGTTCTTTAGAGGGCTGTAAGTACTGACCAATGGTGACATAGTCAACATCGTGTGCTTTTAAGTCGTCTAATAACGCGATCACTTCTTCTTCAGTTTCACCAATACCGACCATCAAACCACATTTGGTTGGAACATCTGGGCAGTATTCTTTAAACATTTTTAATAAGTTTAGAGAGTGTTGGTAGTCAGAACCCGGACGCATTGCTTTATACAAACGTGGCACGGTTTCAATGTTGTGGTTAAACACATCAGGTGGACACTCCGTCATAATACGAAGGGCAACATCCATACGACCACGGAAGTCAGGAACTAGAATTTCCAAAAGTGTTTTTGGACTCAAGTCACGAGCTTCTTTAATACAGTCAACAAAGTGCTGTGCGCCGCCATCAACTAGGTCATCACGGTCGACCGACGTAATTACGGCATATTTCAAACCAAGATTGGCAATGGTTTCTGCCATATGGCGTGGTTCATCTGGGTCAAGAGCATTGGGACGACCATGCGCAACGTCGCAGAATGGGCAACGACGAGTACAGATATCGCCCATAATCATAAAGGTTGCAGTACCGCCACCGAAACATTCAGGTAAGTTCGGGCAAGCCGCTTCTTCACACACGGTATGTAATTTTTGTGCGCGTAAAGTTGTTTTAATACGTTGAACTTCATCAGGGGCAGCCATTTTGACCCGAATCCAGTCAGGCTTACGAGGCGTTTCAACCGTTGGCACGACCTTCACAGGTATGCGAGCGACTTTTTCTGCGCCACGAAGTTTTACACCCTGTACAGGTTTACGGTTCTCAGACATATTCAACTTTTCCACTGTTTTTGACAAGGAGATATTCAAAAAATTAGCTCGATCATTATAGCGGACTTGAGCTTAAATAGGGGGAAAACGATATTCATATAATAAATGTGGTTATCACATAATATATGTGAGCTAAATATCCAAAAAAGTTAGGATATACGTCATAATACAGCCTAGATTAAAGAATATTTGTAAAGGAGCGTTGAATGCCACGTAAGAAAGAGGTCGTTAGTGGAACTTTCGTGAAATACGATGCGGTAGTTCTGGGTTCTGGCCCTGCGGGTGAAGGCGCTGCAATGAAACTTGCTAAATCAGGTAAGCGAGTTGCTATTGTAGATATGCGTGAACAGCTTGGTGGTAACTGTACCCATGTAGGAACAATTCCAAGTAAAGCATTGCGTCAGACCGTTTCAAGCATTTTACGTTACCAACGTGACCCTATGTTCCAAAAAGTCGGTGAATGGAAACAGTTCACGATGAAACAGGTGTTACGTAATGCGCATAAAGTGATTCAACAACAAGTTGAAACGCATTCACGTTTTTATGACCGTAATAAAATTGATATTTTCCACGGCCGTGCGTATATCCAAGATCAAAACACTGTTTTGATTTTTAGCAATGAAGGTATGACGGAAACTTTAGTATTCCAGCAATTAGTGATTGCAACAGGTTCACGTCCTTACCGTCCAGCTGCTTTAGACTTTAATCATCCTCGCGTATTTGATTCAGACAAAATTTTGGATCTGGATTATTCAATCCAAAAAATCATCATTTATGGTGCAGGTGTGATTGGTTGTGAATATGCGTCTATCTTTATTGGTCTAGACCACAAAGTGGATTTGATCAATACACAGCACAAATTACTCAGCTATTTAGACGATGAAATCTCAGATGCATTGTCATATCGTTTACGTGAGCAGGGTGTACTGATTCGCCACAACGAACAGATTGATCATCTTGAAACACATGATGATCATGTGGTTCTTCACTTGCAAAGTGGTAAGAAAATTAAAGCGGATGCGATTTTGTGGTGTAACGGCCGTTCTGGTAATACAGATGGTTTAGGCCTAGAAAATGTAGGTATTAAACCAAACAGCCGTGGTCAATTAACCGTGAATGATCAATATCAAACTGAAGTAGAGAATATCTTTGCTGCGGGTGATGTAATCGGTTGGCCTTCACTTGCATCTGCTGCATATGACCAAGGTCGCTGTGCTGGTTCTAACATGAGCGGTGAAGAAGGAATTGCACCTGTAACGGATATTCCGACAGGTATTTATACGATTCCTGAAATTTCTTCGATTGGTAAAACTGAACAACAGTTAACAGAAGAAAAAATTCCGTATGAAGTGGGTCAGGCATCTTTCCGTCATTTGGCACGTGCGCAAATTACGGGCGACACCGTGGGTGAGCTTAAAATCTTGTTCCATCGTGATACTTTAGAAATTTTAGGTGTTCATTGCTTCGGTAATAATGCTGCGGAAATTATTCACATTGGTCAGGCCGTGATGAACAGCCCGAACAATACGATTAAATATTTCGTAGAAACCACATTTAACTATCCGACAATGGCGGAAGCGTACCGTGTTGCAACATTGAACGGTATGAACCGCTTATTCTAAGGTTAAATTGAACTTAGAATGTGCAATGAAAGACCCGTAAGTTTCGGCTTGCGGGTTTTTTATGGGTAGAATAAAGTGCATACAAAATATACAGTCAATCAACTCATAATCATCAGCATTTTCAACTCATTTTAGGTAACCCATGACGATCCGTTCAGTGACTATTCAAGGTTTTCGATCTATTCATCATATGAGTCTGACCTTGTCGCGTCTGAATATTGTCAGTGGTCCGAATGGTTGTGGTAAATCCAATCTATATAAAGCTGTACGTCTCCTGCATGAAGCTGCAAATGGCCAATTATCCCAAGCTATTGCAAATGAGGGCGGGATTCAAAAAATCATGTGGGCAGGTGGTCACCGTGCGGGTGATCGATCGAAAGACCCTAAGCGCATGAAGCTTGCAGTGGAGATGGAGCATTATGAATATCAACTTGAAATAGGTTTTCCTGAACCGCTCATCACCTTGTTTGCACTCGATCCTTTGGTCAAAGTAGAAGGAATTTGGTTAAGCGGTTATCAACGTCGAAAAATGAGCGAGTTGTTAGAGAGAACCAACCAAGCGGCATTTCTTAAAAATGTTGATGAAGAACGGATTGCTTATCCGATGTCTTTAACACCTGAAGAGTCGGTGTTTGGACAATTGTCCGATCCACATTTATACCCCGAAGTTTCACAAGTGCGTGAGACCATGAAAAACTGGCGCTTTTATCATGAGTTTTCTGTCAGTGGAAATTCACCGATCCGTGTCCCACAGGTGGGCATTCGTTCGCCAGTTTTAGCGCATGATGGTACAAATTTAGCTGCGGCTTTTGAAACTTTACGTGAGCGTGGCAACAGTGAAACCTTGTTTGAAGTACTAGAAAAAGCTTTTCCGCAGACCCAATTTTATGTGCAGGAAATGGGAGGGCGCTTTCAAATGATGATGCAAAAGCAAGGGATCTTAAGACCTTTAGAAAGTGCAGAATTTTCAGATGGGACGTTACGATTTTTGTGTTTAGCTGTGGCTTTATTGAGTCCTAGACCCCCAAATTTCATGGCACTGAATGAGCCTGAAAATAGCTTACATCCCGATTTATTACCTGCCTTGGCGATGCTGATTGCCGAAGCAAGTCGCTATACGCAGCTTTGGTTGATCACACATTCCAATGAACTGGTTGAAATGATCAAACAGTATAGTGATGTGCAGCATTATCAACTAGATCAAGTCGAGGGGAAGACCGTGGTCAAGGGCGCAAGCTTAATCGATGAGGATTAGATTATTCCTTTAGCTATAGTTTTTTTGCTTAAGTTTAAAAAGGTAGAAAAGTTAAAAAAGCATAATAGCCGATAAAACTGCTTATTAAGCTAAACCAGACTGGCAGCTTGCTGCGAAGTAAAGCAATAACGACGGCAACAAATATAAAGTCCGTCCATTGAATGATGTATTTCTGGCCCATTTGAAATAGTAGGCACAGTAATAGACCGACGACAGCCGCATTGATCATTTTTAAGGTGCCAAAAAGCATCGGGTATTTCATCAACTTATTCCAAAACGGTAATAAGCCAAACAATAATAAAAATGATGGTAAAAATATCGCCACAGTCGCGAGTACAGCATTTAAGAGTAGCACATCAGTCATGGGTAAAAGTGTGCCGAGATAGGCGGCGAAACTAAACAAAGGTCCCGGCATGAGTTGTGCAAGGGCATAGCCTAAGTCAAAATTTTCATTACTGATCAGTCCTGTAGAGACAAAGTCCTGATGTAAAAATGGCAAAATAATATGTCCACCACCAAAGACGAGGGATGCTGTGCGGTAGAAACTTTCTAAGCTGAAAGCCAATATATTGCTATGTTGTATATCGAAGAATGGCAGAACGAAAAAAGGGCTGATAAAGGCGAGAAGCCATAGCCAAGAGGTGCGAGTATTTTCATGTGCATTCTGGCTAAAATTGTCATGTTTGGGTGGAACTGTTTCGGCGATATTTGGCTTTTGGCTGTGTAATTGATTTGACGATAAAACTAAACCGATAATTGCAGCGCATAAAATCACCAAAACTTGATTTAAAGAAAATTGAAAGAAATAAATAAAAAATGCTGCTAAAAGCATGACTAGATACTGAAATTTTGTTTTACAGAAGCTTCGCATTATTTGCCAAAATGCCCATGCAACAACGGCTAGTACAATTAACTGAATAACATGAAAGAATAAAGTTGAGAGTTGATTACTGAGTTTTATACTTAAAGTGGCCGCGGCACACATCAGCAGGGCTGAAGGTAAAGTAAATCCTAACCATGCAAAACAAGCACCTTGATAGCGGTTGAGTTGAAATCCAATCGCCATGCCTAGCTGGCTACTGGTTGGGCCTGGAAGGACTTGAGCCAAGGTAAGCAAATGCGCATATTCATGCTCTGTTATCCATTTTTCTTGTTTCACAAAATATTGAAAAAACAACACCAAATGTGCCGCAGGTCCACCAAATGCAATACACCCTAATCTTAAAAAGGTGAGAAAGATGACAAGGTTTCGTTGTGGTTTGGACTGGCTCATGCGTTACCAATATTTAAAATCAAAAGTAAGGTTATGAATTTCTAAAGGATAAAATTATGAAAGTTAAAAGATCTTAAAGGCTGATTATTGCAGGAGTATGTAAATCCTGCTTCAAAAATATTTTGAAGTGCTTAGCAGGGAAAAAGATAATTGGACGAAGTGACATAGTGCTGTCCCACATGCACATGGCGTCGGTTTCCGCCGCTGATTAGCATCAGCACATACACATAAAAAATTGTCTAAAAATGACTTCTCCAAAATCAGACACCTTATCAGAAATTTTGAGCGCTTTATTGAAGTGGTTGATGAGTGGCATTGCATCGTTACTTTCAATCATGGCATTTGCAGATGATCAGCTACCGGCTACACAAGCATTAGCAAGTTATACAGATCAAAACAGTTGGCAGGGCATTCAGCACTATCTACCCAAAGAATACCATTTAACAGAAACGCAGCGACCCAAAGAAGAGTGGTGGAGTTGGCAGGGTCATACTGTTCACTTAGATACTTATCGGAATCCACAGGCAAAAGTGAAGGTGATTCTGTTTCATGGTGTGGGAACAAATGGTCGACAAATGTCGATGATTTTGGGTTATTCTTTGGCACAACGTGGCTATGAAACTATCGCTATTGATATGCCCGGTTATGGCCTCACCCAAGTCAAAAAGGGCTCAAAAATTCGTTATGATGATTGGGTTCAAGCAGGTAATGACCTCATTGAAGCCGAGCTACAAAAAGATTATCGTCCTATCGTTTTGTATGGGCTTAGTGCAGGTGGTATGTTGACCTATCACGTGGCGGCAAAAAATAAAAAGGTGAAAGGTATCGTCGGTATGACCTTTCTAGACACTTCAAATAAAACTGTGCGTGATCAAGTCTCTTTGAATAAATTTATGAGCCGCGTGGGCAGCCCACTGGCTCATGTGACAGCACATACACCATTTTCAGCATTGCCAATGCCGATGCGGTGGGTAAGTAAAATGCATCGCTTGGTGAATAATGACGCAGCATTGCAGGTCTTTTTAAAAGATAAAACGTCAGCTGGGAATAGTGTATCGGTTAAATTTCTAGATTCGTATTTATATTATAAAAATGACACGCCACCGGAGCAGTTTGATGTCTGCCCAATTTTACTAACGCAGCCTGAACAAGACCGCTGGACGCCTTTGGCTTTAAGTCAGCCATTTTTAGCACGGATTCATCAAGTTCCAGTCGATGTCGTGCTGTTGAAAAATGCAGGACATTATCCTTTGGAACAGCCGGGACTTGAGCAAATGGTCAATGCAATAGATGCGTTTTATCAAAAAGTCACGCAATAATCTGTTGAAAGCGTGATGCGTAATTCATACCAACATAGATATAAAAAAACCGCCAGAAGGCGGTTTTTTTATTGGGACTTTATCGTGGAAATATTTAAGCAAAATGACCATGTTGAAAATCATAAAATGCCTGACGTATTTCATCTTCAGTATTCATGACGAATGGTCCATGTGCCGCAATCGATTCATTTAAAGCTTCGCCACTTAAAATAAGCAGTTTGGTTGCTTCAAAAGATTTAAGTTTCAAGGACGATACTTGGTCACTCACATATAAAGTCTGTTTCGCATCAAAGCGTTGACCTTCAATTTCGATCGCCCCACTTAATACAAAAATCATGTTATTCCACTGTGGGTTGAATGAAAATTCCTGTTCAGCATTTGCATTCAAGCGCACATCCAATACATTCATCGGGCTAAAGGTTTCAGCGGCGCCCAATGTATCTTCGAATTGGCCAGCAATGACGCGTACCACGCCAGCATTTTGTGCAAGCTTTACTTCAGCAATATTGGCTTTAGTCAGTTCTTGATAGCGAGGTTCAGTCATTTTGGCATGACGAGGTAAATTGACCCAAAGTTGTACCATGTCTAAATTTCCGCCAGTTTTTGCAAAATCTTTAGAATGGTGTTCTTCATGCATAATGCCTCGACCTGCGGTCATCCATTGCACTTCGTCTTTGGCAATACTGCCGTGATTTCCTTTAGAGTCAAAATGCTCTAATTCACCTTCATAAACAATGGTTACTGTTTCAAAGCCACGATGTGGATGTGATCCAACACCACGTTGATGATGACTTGGAGAGAAGTGATATTGGCCGGTATAGCCCATAACGAGAAATGGACTGGTTTGATTGCCCATTTCTTGCATAGGGAGCATAGAGTTTGTTGGGAAGCCATCGCCCACCCAAGTACTACGATCACTATGATAAACACGTTTGATTGAATTCATAATTCAGCCCTCAATTTATTGCTTCTGAGATCTATTATTGAGGTATAGTGAGGGAATGACAGGGCGAAAAACTCAACAGATTATTCTAAAAATGAAACAATCATGCAAAATTTAAATGACTATTACTATTTCGTGCAAGTGGTGAAATACCAAGGTTATACCAAAGCCAGTGAAGCATTGGGTATTACAAAATCTAAGCTATCACGCCGTATAACAGAATTAGAGACCCGTTTGGGGGTGCGTCTGATTCAGCGTAATACGCGTAAATTTACAGTAACTGAAATAGGACAACAGTTCTATTTGCATTGCTTAAAAATTTTAGAGGAAGTCAGCGAAACGGAAAACTTTGTGCTTAGTACATTGAATGACCAACTCTGTGGCCAAATTAAAATCTCTTGTCCTGTGGCTTTGGTGGAAATGCCTGTTGCCAAAATGGTCACCGATTTTATGCAGCAATATCCAGACATCAGTGTGCATCTGATGGCGACCAATCATCGGGTTGATGTTATCGAGGAAGGCGTAGATTTAGCCATTCGTGTGCGTAATATGCCTTTATTGGATAGTGATTTGATCGTTCGAGATTTAGATGCTTGGGATCATGTTTTGGTGGCATCGCCACAACTTTTCTTCGAGCGTGAAATTCCACAGCAATTGGCTGAGATTCAAAATTTTCCGTGTATTGGTTTTGACCGACCTAAACATTTTTGGGATTTCCGACATCGTGAAAAAAGTGAAACCCAACAAATTGAATTTCATCCACGCTTAAGAACTGACAGTTTTAGTGCGATGATTTTGGCTGCTCTTTCTGGCGTAGGAATCGCATCTTTGCCCAAAGTGTTTGTACGTGATGCTTTAAAAAGTGGTGAGTTAATAGAGCTATTTCCTGAATGGCAATTGCCGCAAGGGGTCATCCATGTTGCCTACGCGACACGACAAGGCATGCTGCCGGGTGTGCGTGCGATGTTAGACCATTTGATTTCAGGTTTTAAGGCCTTAGATATAGATCATCCGTAATTTGAGCAGTGTTCTTATTGTTTTCAGATTTTAATTATTTGGGGTTATTGCTCAAACACGGATTTACAGGGTTATTTATTTTTTATTGTTGGCATGAAGTTCAACATTAGTATGGTCGTCCTCCTGCTAGGCTAATTCGCTTTAATAAGCGACGTTGGTCTGAAGGGAAAGGGCGGCGTGAGTGTAAAGTGGCTTGGTTATCCCAAAATACAATGTCACCTTCTTCCCATTGATGTTCATATCGAAACTCAGGTTTCAATAAATGTTCACGTAAAGATGCAATCAATTCACTGCCTGACTGATCATCGTAGTGAACCAATTCCACTTCAGATCGTTCATTTAACCACAGACCTTTACGGCCACTTTCTGGATGGGTACGTACAAGTGGATGTGGATAGGCATGTCCAACAATCGGTTGGTCTTTGAAACGGTAAAGCGGTGTAGTGCCATATCCCGTTGTGCCTTTATTATTTTTGGCACGGACAAATGGGTTATAGGTAATGAGTTGAAGTTGGTCTAAATGTTTTTGTGTCGCTTCATCTAAAGCTTCATAGGCTTTAATGGTGTTATACCATGAGGTTTGTCCACCGTCTTGTGGCAGTTCAATGGCATAGAGTAATGAACCAAAAGATGGCAGCGGAGTCCACTGATGGTCTGCATGCGCAGCCAATTCACCATGTCCAGTATAGTCACCTTTGCCGACTGCATTTGAAACGGGTACCACGTCTGGTGGTGTACCGGTATCATCTTGTGACGCTAACACTGGAATATCTGCACCGGGACGGAAGATTGAACCGAAGTAGCTTGCAAACGCGAGATACTGTAAATCATCTAGACTTTGATGTTTAAAAATTAAAATCAAGTGTTCTGCCAGCGCTTGTTTTAAACGGTAGATGGTTTCCCCAGACTGTGCTTTACGCGCATCTAAACCATAAACCACAGCCCCCAAAGCTTGGTCATGTTGCACTTCAATACGAATTTCATTGCCATCTTGAAAATGTTCTGCTTGATGCCAACGCGGAGCATCATGGATGGCTTGTGAAAGTTGAGTTAATGCGGTCATTTCATAAGTTCTCAAATTGTTCTTTATTGAGACTTAATCTATGGAAGAAAGCACAGGTTGGAAAATTAAAAAATAAGCTAAGTTTATGAAAAAACGTATTATTAATACTAATATGCTGAAAATGCAGCTTTTATTGAATCGTGTAGAATATAGCTAAAAAACTGCTGTTGTAGTGTTGATAAAACAGCAGTTTGGGTCTGAATTAAGATTTCAATACGTTTTTAATGCGCACAAAACGCTTGGTTAAAGTATTCAAATAATTCAGGTGTTTGGCTCCATAAGCCGATGGATAAGGCTAACAAGGCCAGAATACTGATAGCAATACTGAGTCGGAACCATAATGTTGAATTAGTCATGAATGACACTTTCCTCATTAACCATGAAATGAACCAATACCCCAAAAATACTCAGGACAATCGAAAAAATCCAAATGGCATTATAGTTACCGGTCATATCGTGGTTCACACCACCCAACCAGCCACCAAAAAATGAACCGACTTGGTGAGTAAAGAACACTATACCACTGAGCATACTGAGATATTTAACGCCAAACATATTGGCCACAATACCGTTGGTGAGTGGTACGGTAGAAAGCCATAATAGACCCATAATGACGCCAAAAGCATAGATTGTCCATGTGCTTAAAGGCAGCAAAAGAAAGGCAATAATGGCAATGCCACGTAAACCATAAAGTCCCATTAACAGCTTTGGTTTGGAATATTTGCCACCAAGCCAACCTGCTGTGTAGGTGCCGACAATATTAAACAGTCCAACGAGCGCTAGGAAAATAGTGCCCGTAGTGGCATTAAAGCCATGATCGATTAAATATCCCGGAAGATGGATGCCAATAAACACCACTTGGAAGCCACAGACAAAGAAACCGAGTGCTAGAAACCAAAAGGGTTTATGCTCCCAAGCCAATTGCAAAATTTGTTTAAAAGTCAGAGAGGCTTCATGCGTATTAGTTGCATTTGGTGCAACATACATTGGTGCTTTTAGCATCCAAGCTAAAGGAATAATAAGCGCAATTAAAATGGCGCTGACCACCAAAGCCGAAGACCAACCAAATTTTTGCAGTAGCAGTAATGTAGAGGGCAGCATAATGAACTGACCAAAAGAACCTGCGGCACTGGCAATACCCATGGCTAAACTACGTTTGTCTGGATGCGCTGCACGTCCTACGGCCGAGAGTAATACTGGAAAGGATGTGGCCGAGAGAGCCAAACCTAGGATTAAACCTGCGCTTAAATTAAGCAGTAAACCGGTAGAGCTGATGGCCATGAGTAATAGCCCGAGGGCATATAATGCACCACCGACGGCGACCACGATCTTACTGCCATATTTATCTGCAAAAGCCCCAGTAATTGGCTGTACAGCACCCCAAATTAAGTTTTGCATGGCAATGGCAAGGCTAAATACGTTATGTCCCCAACCGAATTCATCACTCATCGGCACGAGATAGAGGCCAAATGCATGACGCACCCCTAAAGACAATGCCAAAATAATAGCACTGCCAATGAGCATGTAAATCAGGGGCTTTGAGAAACGAGTATCAGACATACAGCAGGCTACATTCTTTAAATTTAATCCAATGGTATTCGAATAAACGCAGAGTTGCGATTAAATTTAATTCACCAAACAATAAATTTTTTTTATAGATAACTATGGATGAATAAAGGAAATTGCCTCAGCAGAAATTCAAAAGTGTCTAAATGAGATTGAAAAGATAATTCAAAATAAAAGACCATATATAGCCTAATAAAAAAGACGGCTGTAGCCGTCTTTTTTATATTCAGGTTATTAATTAGAAACGCATACCGATACCTGCATACGCAAGAATTGGATTTACTTCAATATCGGCTTTAGATTTGATCAGTTCGCCGTGTGTCGCATCTGTAACGGTAATGGTGGTTTCATTTTGAAGGTGTGCATAGCTGACAGAACCAACAGCAAACCATTTATCATTGAAATCATAGGTGAAGCCCACCGTCGCAACCGGAGCAAATACATCAGTTGCCTCTAAATCAACTTTTGGGTTTGCCTTACTTGGTTTTCCTTCCAAAGAGGCGCCTGCATTACCTTCTTTAATGTTGGCAATCATGTGACCTGCGGCAATCAAATCTTTCTCAATTTGTGGATTCATTTCCAATTCATTGAAGTAGGCATACATCACGCCTAGACCCACATAGGGACGGAATTTATTGACGCCAGTTTTACCAAAGTGATATTGGATTTCAGCAGCCGGAGTCCATGCACGTGCAGAAGCTGCTGCACCATGTGCGCCTAAGTCGGTAATGAAAATATCATTTTCAAGTTCAAGATTTCCCAGTGCACCGCCTAGTGGTTTTGCAATGGCAGAAAATGGTGCATAAATTTTCCCTGAGCCTTGTAAATCAACTTTTGGCGGAATACCCGCTTTCATTTCTAGTGATACATTGTCAGTGAAGAAATAGTTGGTCATGATCCCAAGCGTGGTGACGTCGTCTGCTTCAAGACCGGTCCCTGGATTGTCCCATTGTTCAAGTCCTGAAATGGTGGCTTTACCACTCATTGAAGCAGGAACTGTGTCCAAAAGGTTTAGGGCACCTGCTAGCAGCGGAGGGACTTTGTATCCTTCTCGAATATTGTCTTTTACTGTTTGTGTTTTAACATCACCAACTTCTGCCTCATAGCCTTCATTGATGGCAGTATTTACACGAAATGGCTGCGCTTTACCTTGTGGCATAACATGTAAAGCACCAACAGAGACAGAAAAACGTTTGAAGCCATCGCCATCTTTTAAACTAAAATATGGTGAGTCTGCATGACTGAGCATAGGTAGAGCAGCCATAGAAGCAGCAATGCACAATACACTTTTTTTCATTTTAAAGGACTCCATGTCCGTAAATTGATAATAATTTTTCTAAGTGCCCATTATTCAAAATTAGTGCGTAAAAAATGTTATAGAAAACAAGAGTAAAGGTAATAGTCCTGTAACATTCTTGATGATTTGTATTGTTTGAAGGTTTTAATGAGGTATTTGTGTAAAAAAAAGAACATTTTTGAAATTTAGAAATGCTTATATCTATTTGTAAATATTCAATATTTATTGACATAAATGACAGTGAATTTATTTGTTTGGGTCAATAAAATAGTTTAAAACGACCATATTCAAAGCAACTTTTTGTTTTTGTTGTCCTCTACAGATATAAGTCATAGGTCATCGTTGAGTCGTTATATGTTAATCGTGTTTAATCTCTTAAAGCCTTTTACACCAAAACCATTTTTTTTTGTACAATAGCACCAGATTCAATTGAGTTATTCGTATGAGTACGCAAAACCCTCCCAAGAAAAAGGCTTTAGTTAATTTGCCTTTTCCGATTAAAAAAGCTGAAGATAATGCTTCGGATGAAATCTTTGAAGATATGCGTCCAAAACCTCAGCGTTATGCTGACCGTACTTGGATGCCACCACGCGGTACACGTCGTTCGATGGGTAAGCGTTAAGAGATTTAAATAAAAAAGCCATGATTAAAACCATGGCTTTTTTATTGCAAATTATTGATGTTAATTGCGTATTTCAGACTGAATTCTACGGTCTTTATTTAGATAATACTTTTTCTTCTGACGATACATGTCCAGATCTGCACGTTTAAGCATATCTTCCATTCGCTCATTCAAGATATTGGTGGCTGAACCAATCGATATACTCATCGGTTGATTAGAATAAAATTGGTTATCGACCAATAACAACTCATTCAAACTTTGTAAACAGTTTTGCAGTGCTGCATCATCAGCACCCGGTAAAAGTATGACAAATTCATCACCGCCAATGCGTGAAGCAGAATAGGGGGTGTGCTGAATAAGTTGGTTTAAAATGTTGCCCAAACGTCTGAGTATACTGTCACCAGCATCGTGCCCAATACTGTCATTGAGTTCTTTTAGTCCATTTAAATCCATAAAAATACAAGAAACAGGACTTAATTGATTGCGTTCGAGACGATTGAGTTCTGCGATATAAAATGAACGGTTATAGAGCTCGGTCAGAACGTCATGCTTACCTAAATATTCAAGATAATTTTCAGCCTTTTTACGTGCGGTAATATCAGTCAGCGCAACCTGCACGGTGCTCCAGTCATCGAGATAATCGGGAAATACGGTAAATTGCAGCAAGACGTGGCGAATACTGCCATCAAGTGCATAATTTACGGCTTCACGTTGATGATGTAGATTGCCATTCCAAAGTTCAATCAACTGTTCTTTAAAGGTTTGCAGCATTTCTTTGGCAAACACTTTATGTACATTTTTGAGCAATATTTCTTTGTTCGGGGCACCAAATAAATCAAGCGTGGCTTGATTGACGTCAACGATCAGTATTTCTTTAATGCACTCTTGTACAAAATCGGGATGAACATCCAAAAAAGTCACAAAGTCTTCGATTTCTAAAGCGCGTAGCTGATCTAATTTGATTTTAATCCGGCTAAAATCTTCGACCCAAAGTGAGGTCGGAGAATAATGAAAACGCGCTTCTGCCAAATGACGACTTTGTTCTTGTAAACGGCAAGCTTCAGTATAAGAGGTGATATCTTCAGTCGTTATTAAGACGGCAGATAAATCCTGCTCATGACTCGGTAGCACGATGCCCTTGAGTTGAATGTCTAGGCGTTGTCCATTAAGCGTATAGTTCACGGCAGAATGGGAAAAATGTGTTTCACCATTCCACAATGCAACCAATTCTCTAATGTGTGTTTGACACATCTCGGCCTGAAAAACTAAATTCAGGTTTTGACATAAATGTTCAAAGTCATGTGCTTGATAAAGTTCCAACGTTTTTGCGTTGACCAGTAAGAGTTTTATTTTTCTCGCACATTGCAGAATACGTGATTCATCTTGTTGAAGAAAAGTAGCGAGATCCTGCACACCTTGCTGACGCCAGAGATCAAATTGTTTTTTGACTTCACTGTAATCTTCAAGCCACATGGCAATGGGGGATAGCTCAAAAAAAGGAAAATCTAGCATGTCTATTTTATGTGCTCGTCATTCTTTATGATAATTACAGCAAGTAGTATAGGACGAAAAAAATGATATTAAAATAATGTGATATGTGAAATAAATTTTATTTTTAATGTGACTTAAGTCGCTAAAAATCATTAGTCAACCGTAGAAAAAAAGCCAATATGGACATTGGCTTTTTGGGGGGAAATGTGGTGAAAATAGTCTTTAGCGGCTGGCTTTACGAGCTTTATTTTCAGGCTTTGGTGCAGCGATTTCACGTTCAGCTTTCCAAACATCAATAAAATCTTTTTCATTAATATTGTACAGTTCAAGTAGGGCTAAAATGACGCCGCCAAACATCATTGGGCCTTCTGAGTTGCTTTGAAACTCGAATATTTTCCCATTCAGGGCATGCAAAATATCTTCAATTTCAAAAATACGGTCACGACCATTGCTATCTGTCGGGTACATTTGGGTATTCAGCACAATTTTCGCAAGACTTTTTTCATTATCTGTTAAGGCCAGAACATCAACCAATTCATCTGCCGAAGGTGCAAAAATTACCGAGTCTTGAAAAATTGTATGTAGAAGTTTCGAAGTAAGTTTAGGTAAAGCTTTTTCAACGAAAGGACGGAATGAAATTGGAAAAATAACATTTCTGGAAATCCCCTTAAACATGGGAGCAATTTCTTCAACTTTATAGCCAGCGACACCACAGCCAATCGAAGTAATGAAATATTTGGTCTTCGGATGATTCTTGGTATAGATTTTAAAATCATCAACATAATGTTGAATCTGAGACAATGGCATTTGTTGTAAATGCTCATTCATTGTTGGAATAGCAAAACTTTGACCAGCCCATCCACGACCAATACCATTCATTGCACCAAAATGCTCTAGGGCTATACGCGCTGCACCGCCAGTATGTTGACCTGCCATATTGCTGCCAAAAACAAAAATAGTATCTTCGGGTAGGTTTTTAACAATACTTTCGTCATGATATTGGTAAGTCATAAGTTTGATCTGTGGCGTCCTTTTGTTCATGTTGCAGGTGAAATTTACATAGGTCAAGTATCAATAAGGGATAAATGAACGCTTTATTCCTGAGTTTTTTTAGAGCCAAGAGTTTCCTCAAGAAAAACATGCGAAATAAGGCGAATTATTTTTCAAACATGAGAAAAATCTATGGGGTTATGTTGAATTATAATTTTACAGTCTGTACACGCCTCTGGTATTTACATAAATTTAGCGTTGTTTTGTGCAACTTTGCCCTCATAATAAAGCCATATAAAACTGTTGAATTGAAGAAGAGTGTGATGCAGGAACAGCCTTTTGAACTGGTAACACAATATCAGCCGGCAGGTGATCAGCCTCAAGCGATTGAGAAATTGGTGAAGGGGATTGAAAAAGGAATGCATGATCAGTTGCTCTTAGGGGTAACAGGTTCAGGTAAAACCTATACCATGGCAAATGTGATAGCACGCACGCAACGTCCAACGATTATTATGGCGCATAATAAAACTTTAGCTGCGCAGCTTTATGGCGAGTTTAAAGCCTTCTTTCCGCATAATGCCGTGGAATACTTCGTCAGTTATTATGACTATTATCAACCCGAAGCCTATGTTCCATCTTCAGATACTTTTATTGAAAAAGATTCATCGATTAATGATCATATCGACCAAATGCGTCTTTCGGCAACACGGGCATTACTAGAGCGACGTGATGCAATTATCGTAGCGTCAGTTTCAGCTATTTATGGTCTGGGTGATCCCAATGCTTATATGAGTATGCTTCTGCATATCGTGGAAGGAGACCGTATTAGCCGTGATGATATCATCCGTCGTTTGGTGGAAATGCAATACACCCGAAATGAACTCGAATTTTTACGGGGCACATACCGTATTCGTGGTGAAATTATTGATATTTTTCCTGCTGAATCTGATCAAAATGCCATTCGAATAGAATTATTTGATGATGAAGTTGATTCAGTTCGATGGTTTGATCCATTGACGGGCAGAATGGTCCGTAAAGTGCCACGTATTACGATTTACCCAAAAAGCCATTATGTAACACCTAAAGATAATTTACAGCGTGCAATTGGAACGATTCGTGAAGAACTCGCAGAACGACTAGGATTCTTTCGTGCAAATGATAAATTACTCGAAGCACAGCGTATCGAACAACGTACACGGTATGATTTAGAGATGATGCAGCAGCTTGGCTATACCAACGGTATTGAAAACTATTCACGCCACTTGTCTGGCCGTCCTTCTGGTGAAGCACCTCCGACTTTGTTTGATTATGTACCTGATGATGCTTTATTAATCATTGATGAATCGCACGTTACCGTTCCGCAAATTGGGGCTATGTATAAAGGTGACCGTTCACGTAAAGAAAATTTGGTCAATTACGGTTTTCGTTTACCAAGTGCGCTTGATAACCGCCCAATGAAATTTGAAGAATGGGAGCGGATTATTCCTTCGACCATTTATGTCAGTGCAACGCCTGCACATTATGAAATGGAAAAGTCTGAACAAGTCGTTGAGCAAGTGGTTCGACCCACAGGTTTGGTCGACCCTGAAATTGAAATTCGTCCAGTGTTAACGCAAGTGGATGATGTATTGTCAGAAATTAATAATCGTAAAAACTTAAATGAGCGTGTATTGGTTACGACATTAACCAAACGTATGGCAGAAGATTTAACTTCATATTTGAAAGAATATGGCATTAAAGTCGCTTATTTACATTCAGATATTGACACTGTTGAGCGCACTAAAATTATTCATGAATTGCGTTCAGGTGTATACGATGCAATTGTTGGGATTAACTTACTGCGCGAAGGCTTAGATATGCCAGAAGTGTCTCTAGTCGCCATTTTAGATGCAGACAAAGAAGGCTTCTTGCGTTCTGAGCGCTCTTTGATTCAAACCATTGGTCGTGCAGCGCGTAACTTAAACGGTAAAGCGATTTTATATGCAGATCGTATGACTGACTCAATGCAAAAAGCCATTGATGAAACGGATCGGCGTCGTAATTTACAAATCGCCTTTAATCTTGAACATGGCATTACACCACGTAGTGCTGTACGCCAAAATGTCAATGATATTGATACTGGTGAAGTGCTGACAGATGATGAAATCGATGAAAAAATTTCAGATCAGGCCAAGGCATTAACTGCAGATGAGCGTCATTTGATGTCGGATCCAAAACTTTTGGCAAAACATATGAATAAGTTGGAAAAAGAAATGCTAAAAGCGTCTAAGGATTTACAGTTCGAACAAGCCGCTCGATTACGCGATGAAATCTTGCGTTTAAAAGCACAGATGATTTCATAATTTTGTTAGACAAGATGCGGAATATTGTTTGAATGACATACATAATTCAGACAAGAAAATGATTTTTAGAGCAATTTTTTCGGCTAGAGTAAAATCACGAGAAAAGAATCTACTTTATTTTATCGATAATTTTGCAGCGAAATGAGGCATAAAAATGACAACAACGAATCTTCCGAAAGCTGGTTTTAAACTCGCAAAAATTGCACTTGGTGCAGCAGTGTTAATTGGTTTGGGTGTAGCCACAATGGCCTATGCACAGACGAAACCGTTACAGACTGTGGAAAAAGTCGAGCTCGATCGTTATTTAGGTATGTGGTATGAAGTAGCTCGTAAGCCTATGGTTTTTCAAAAAAGCTGTGACCGTGATGTGATTGCGGTTTACACGCTAAATGAAAATGGCAACATTAATGTCAATAATCGCTGTGTATCTAAAGATGGTACCAAGAAGCAATCAATAGGCGAGGCATTTGTACAAAATGCACCGTTTAACTCGAAATTAAAAGTTAGTTTCTTACCAGAAGCCATTCGTTGGTTGCCTGTGGGGCGTGGTGATTATTGGGTACTCAAAGCCGATGAAGACTATCAGACAGTTTTGGTAGGTGAGCCACGTCGTAAATATATGTGGGTGCTTTCTCGTTCGGCTCATCCAGATCAGGAAGTGATTCAGGAATATCTAAATTATGCGCAATCTGTTGGTTATGATTTATCAGATATTATTCATACCAAGCAAACAGTGAAACCTAAAACCTAAATAATTGAACAAATGCTAAAAAACCATGCCTGTGCATGGTTTTTTATTTGCTAGAATGTCCATGCGAAAAGCTTGATTGATCAAGCAAAATATCAAGATTATGTAGTCATTTGGACTGGAGTGAAAGATGTATAAAGGCGTTGCATTGTCTGTATTGGCATCGGTCACTTTCGGTATTTTGTATTTCTTTACCATCTTTTTAAAACCTCTAGATAGCGAGCAAACTTTTGCATGGCGCATGTTGGCGACCTTGCCATTTTTAACCTTATTTATGTGGTGGATGAAAGATTTAAACAAAGTCAGTGAAATTTTTTGGCGTGTGGTCAAGCGACCGATCTTTCTCATTTGGTTAATCATTAGTTCATTTTTATGTACTACACAGCTTTGGTTGTTTTTGTGGGGACCAATTAATGGCCGAGGGCTAGAAGTATCTTTAGGGTATTTTCTCTTGCCCTTAGTGATGGTTCTAGTTGGATGTGTACTGTATAAAGAAAAGCTGTCTAAATGGCAGATGGCTGCCGTGGCACTGGCAATTTTAGGTGTTGGCCACGAAATTTGGCGTATTGGCAGTATCGCGTGGGAAACTGTCTATGTCGCTGTGGCTTATCCAATTTATTTCTTTTTACGTCGTACCTTTAAAACCGATCATTTGGGTGGTTTTTGGTGGGATCTTTGCTTAATTTTGCCTGTAGCCTTTTATTTAGGATTTATTCATAGCGATAGTTTAGCGCTGATGTCGTTATTCCCGTATCTGATTTTGGCGGTTTTAGGACTGGGTTTTCTGAGTGCGCTTGGCTTAGGCAGCTATATGTTGGCTAGTCGTTATTTGCCATTTGTGATTTTTGGTTTGTTGAGTTATTTAGAACCCGTGTTGTTAGCTTTTGCATCCATCGCATTGGGGGAGCGAGTAGAAGCCGAAGAATGGCTGACCTATATTCCAATTTGGGGGGCGGTATTGTTATTGGTGATAGAAGGTGTCTTGCATCTGTTTAAACAAAAGCAAAATGAACGTGCGCTAGCAAAAAATGTAAAAGCGTTAAATGATCGAATCGATTCTTAGACTGAAAATGCTGGTACGATAAATTGATCAGTTCACAATTAACACTTGCTGTTTTTTAAGAAAATCTTAAACTTAGAAAACTAAAACACGCCATGATTCAATTCATTGTTTAGGAAGAACAGTATTGAATGATGGTGTACAAAAATATTTATTTTAGATAAAAATAAACTGAAATCGATAAAAGGTTGATTAAAGAACCAAGATACAGGAAGCAGTCAGTGGTTGTCCCATTTCATCAAAGCGCTAAACTTTTACAGCTAGAGCCTGTGTTGGATCAGCATTGGCGGAGTATTGTATCTGAAGTATGCACTGATCTTGATCAATACAATTTAGCACAGATACAGCAGGTGTTATCGCAAAAAGGTATTCGTTGGGAGTCTTCATCACAGTCGTATCAAAGCGATGTACCGATGAATTTGGGCATGCTGATGAAAGTACTAAAATATGATGCCATGCGTGAGCATGCACAGTATTTGGCAACACAGCTCGAAGAACTTAGGATATTGACCCAGAGTATTCAAATTGCGCGAAAATTAGAAGAAAACCTACTCTATATCAATAAAATAGATGCAGAAGAAGATTTTGAATTACAGTATGAAAAAAATGTATTACATCAGCATTTCATTTTAAATGCCGCACAAATCATTCGTGAAATGGATTTGATTGCGCCGAGTGATGCACGGCAACTCACTGCTCTGCAAGTTAAAATTTTCTTGATCGAAATTTTCTTAAAGTCACATATGTTAGGGCAAGTTTTTGATGCTTCTATCCCGAAATCATCTGAGGTTTGGCAACATCCGATTTTTAAATATTATTTAAAGCGTGAACAAAAAACGCGATATTTACAAATTGTACAAACATCTGAGTTTATTTATATTTTGTCGCCTGATTTAGATTGGACGACGCAGTATTCAGCAACTCGATTTTTATCGACAAAGCATAATGATGCCTTAGCAGACGAAATTTTTAATGGGGTGGCCATAGATTTAAATACTGCTTTAGAAAATCAGCAGATCGAACAATTAAAATTTCTAGTCTCAAAGTTGGCATCCATTGCAGGTTTTATACATTTAGATCTACAAAATTTAATGCAGCAACTACATACACGGGTAGATAAGCATCTACTTTTAATGCTGCATGTAGAGGATGCTACTCAATTAGCGACGGTTTTACCTGCTTTTGAGCAGCAGTTCAATACATTGATCTTGAAGCCCTTACATCAGACTGTTCAATATAAACTGAGTGAGCAGATACAGCATGATTTTGCCTTTTTCCATAGCATGCAAATATCTCAGAAGCTCATCACGAGTCTAAACGTCTTGAGTAGTTGCCCTAAGTTTGAGGCAAGTTTGGAGTTGAAGCGACTGCGACTTCAACTACAGGCTTGGCAGGTGCTTTTGTTGAAACGGCGTACGCACATTTTTCATGTTCAAAACGAAGATGATTGGGAGTTACATCATCAGCAGTCACAGCAAATTCATACGGCGTTGAAAGCGCTCTTGCAGCCGAACGAGGATCAACAGAAGATCTTTGCTAAAGACTTAATTGTAGAAAATACGGGTGCCCATGGCGCGCATGTTGGATTTTCCAAACGCATGACGAAAACAGGGGAGTATGAAAGCCTTGAAGCAGATACTTTAAAAGCGCAACAGCAAAAAAAGCGCCAGACTTATATGCAGGTTTTAATGTTGCTAAAGGAACATGCGCCACAGCTCGTCAATCTTGATTTTGAGTCATGTGAAAATGCCTTAAAGGTGCAGTCTTTTAGTGATCGGAGATATTTTGCGATTAGTGCTGGAGAGAATGGTTTAAATGCACTACCGAAAGTATTAGAGCTGAGTGTAAATTTCTTTGATTTTAATCTGGAAAAGTTTGCTGAGAATCTGAAAAATTAACAGAATTTTAAATATTGATCTGATTTTAAAACTAATGTTAGGCAGTAACATTAGAGGCGTAATTTGATCCAAATAAAAGAACGATACGCGGTAATGTTATCCGCAATTGTCTAAGACAAGGTTACTTCTAATAAAAAATGTTTTTGCGATACTTTGAATAAATTGACGGTAGTGAACGAGTTTTGCGGTGAGGAGCATTGCTCCGCAAGATGGTTTCCTTATGAAGCACGCTTCTCATTTTGCCAAATGAGAAACAACGTTTCGTAAGAGTACCTCCGACTGAAGGCTAAACCCTTTATTCAAACTTTAGATGTAAGATTCCGTCGAATAGTCTTAAAAATCATTTAAAAATGTGAAATTATTATTACGAGAAACCTTTGCACGAACAGATACACAAAAGTTCGTTAAAATGATATAATGCTTTATAATCAACCACATAACAAAAGACACCGACATGGCATGGAAACAAACAGGGCAGCTGTCCCTAGCAGACAGT
>NZ_VPAK01000010.1:0-127260 GCF_013419295.1 Acinetobacter sp. YH12094 | reverse complement strand
TTGTTCCATTTTAGAGATTTGTTTAAGATAAGATATAACTCATTGAGATGTGTCATAGTATTCGTCGTTAGAAAACAATTATTGTGACATTATTTCAATGAGTTATCTATTTTTGTCGTGTACAGAGGTTTATTTTATAAAATTCTCACGAACAGCTTTTACAATACCGATAACAGACCTGTCGGTGAATGCCTTTTGTCTGACAATTTTACTAAAAATTCAAATTTAGAAAATGTGACGCAGTTAGCACTTATATGCCACTTTTAAAGCAATTTAAAGATCAATTTGGAATCAAAATGATGAATATTGTGTATTTGCATGGTTTTCAAAGTAACTCAAATTCAGTGAAAGGGCAGATATTGCGGCACTATTGCGCAGACTTAAATGGTGTGCACGTGCATTTGCCAGATTTGAATATGCCACCGCTACAGGTAATGCAGCAGATGTCAGAGCTGATTGAAGGTTTGGATAATGTGGTTTTGGTCGGTAGCAGTTTAGGTGGCTTTTATGCGACGCAGTTGATGGCACGCCATCAGATTCCTGCGGTGCTCATCAATCCTGCGGTCTATCCATGGCAATTATTTCATGATTTATTTGGCGACACGGCATTGCCTTATCAGGTGACTGAAACGTGGTGCTTGGATGATGCACAGCTCAATCAAATGCAGGCTTTGGCTGTATCTAAGGTTGAAAATGCAGATCAACTGTTGGTCTTGCTCCAACAAGGTGATGAAACCTTGGATTATCGTGATGCCACTAGTTTTTATAGTGCGGTTCAAGCCGGCACGGCTATGCTGATCACTGAGGTGGGTGGAACGCATGGCATGGATGATTTTGCAGAAAAAATACCGATGCTCTTGCAGTTTTTATCTGATACTGTCAAAAATATGCCTAAATAAAATGATCCAATACAAATGCTGAAAAGCTAGATTCAACATACAAAAATAGGCAGTTACGACATCATTTGACGTTTAAATTGTTTAAGAAAATGGCGGCTGATCGCAAGAGATATGCATTTTAATAAAAAAGCATATACTGTAGCGCTTGAAGAAATGTTTTAACCAAAAAGCAGGGAATTTTGCAACGTGACGCAATATACGGCTCAATCACTTGAAGTTTTATCTGGCCTAGATCCGGTACGTCGTCGTCCGGGGATGTATACAGACACTACACGACCAAACCATTTGGCGCAGGAAGTGATAGATAACTCCGTCGATGAAGCGCTTGCAGGTCATGCCAACAAAATTACTGTGACGGTTTATAAAGATGGTTCTTTGTCGGTAGAAGACAATGGACGCGGTATGCCTGTTGATATTCATCCTGAGTATGGCCAAAGCGGGATTGAAATTATTCTGACCAAATTACATGCCGGTGGTAAGTTCAGTACCGATAACTACCAATTTTCAGGTGGTTTACACGGTGTGGGTATTTCGGTGGTGAACGCACTGTCAGATCGTGTTGAAGTGGAAGTTCAGCGTCAAGGCAATCTATATAAAATGGCCTTTGAACATGGCGTTCCTGTGGCACCGCTTGAGGTGTTGGAAGGTAAATGCGCTAAACGTGCAACGGGTACTACCGTGCATTTTTGGCCTGAAGCCAAATATTTTGATTCGCCTAAATTTGCGCTGAAAGCCTTAAAACACAACTTAAAAGCCAAGGCTGTTTTGGCGGCAGGCTTGCAGATTATTTATATCGATCAAATCAACAACGAAAAGATCGAATGGCAATTTGAAAATGGTCTGGTCGACTATTTGATGGATGAGCTACAAGACCGTGACATCGTTCCTGTTCCTGCATTTGTGGCGACTGGTGAAGCTGAACGTGCTAGTGCTGAATTTGCCATTTGCTGGAACGTTGAAGGCGGCGAACAGATTCAAGAAAGTTATGTCAATTTGATTCCAACTGCGCAAGGCGGTACACATGTCAACGGTTTACGTTCGGGTGTGACAGATGCGATTCGTGAGTTCTGTGAATTACGTAACTTATTGCCGCGTAATATGAAGCTGTCTGCCGAAGATGTGTGGGATGGTGTCAACTTTATTCTGTCTTTAAAATTCCAAGAGCCACAATTTTCGGGTCAGACCAAAGAACGACTTTCAAGCCGTGAAGCCTCTAGTGTGGTGTTAAATATTGCTAAAGATGCCTTTGCACTGTGGCTGAATCAAAATTCCGATATTGCTATGCAACTGGCAGAAATGGTGATTGCCAAGGCCGGTCGCCGTTTAAAAGCTGCGAAAAAAGTTGAACGTAAAAAGATTGTTTCAGGTCCAGCTTTACCAGGTAAATTGGCGGACTGTGTAGGCCATACCCTCGAAGAATCAGAACTGTTTATTGTGGAAGGGGATTCTGCAGGTGGTTCTGCAAAGCAAGCACGTGATAAGAACTTCCAAGCGATCATGCCGATCCGCGGTAAGATTTTAAATACTTGGGAAGTGTCTTCAGACGAAGTTTTGGCATCGCAAGAAGTACACGATATTGCAATTGCCATTGGCGTTGATCCGGGCAGTGACGACTTGTCAGAACTACGTTATGGCAAGATTTGCATCTTGGCCGATGCCGACTCGGATGGTTTGCACATTGCAACTTTACTTTGCGCACTATTCGTCAAACATTTCCATACTTTAGTTGAGGAAGGACATCTGTTTGTGGCGATGCCACCGCTGTTCCGTATAGATGACAATAAAGATGTGCACTATGCCTTGGATGAAGATGAACTGGAAAGCATCTTAAAGAAATGTAAAACCAAAAATCCTCAAATCACTCGATTTAAAGGATTGGGCGAGATGAACGCGAGTCAGCTGCGTGAAACGACTATGGATCCCAATACACGTCGTTTAGTGCAACTGGACTTGGATGACGTACAGTTTACTTCAGGTTTACTCGACAAATTATTGGCGAAGAAGCGCTCTTCAGACCGTAAACATTGGTTAGAGCAGAAGGGTAATTTGGCCGATTTGGCGGTTTAAAATTGCAATAAGAAAAAACCACACAAGTGGTTTTTTTTTGCTTCAAATGTAGGAAAAGCTGCATGATTTGTGTGCTAAAACACCGTGTTTTTTGAAAAACGGAGCAAAATTGTTCAATTATAGGTCAAATGTTGGATACAAGTTTGTATGCATCTTTGCGGTGATTTTGTGGTGCTTGGATCGAACCATAAAAAATTACAAGCAAGTTTTTTTAATATAACTATATGAAAAATATTATTTAAAAATAAATAAAAGCACTCAATCAAAATAAAAAATAAGGCTTGGCACAGTTATTGAATTGCTCTGTTGTGATGAAAGACAACAAATGCATTTTAAAAATGTGACTTACAAGCTTAGGTTGGGAGTGTGAATAATGTTTCAACGCAATGTATTTGCTAAAAGTATTTTAGCGGCAGCGATGACTGGGGCGATTGCTTTAACAGGCTGTTCAAAACCTGCAGAAGAAAAAACAGAAAGTGCTGTATCTGAACCAAAAGCCGCTGCAGCAAGTGGCGATACTATTAAAGTCGGGATCTTACATTCGCTGTCAGGCACGATGGCGATTTCAGAAACTTCTCTTAAAGATACGGCCTTGATGGCGATTAATGAAATTAATGCCAATGGCGGGGTATTGGGTAAAAAACTAGAACCTGTGGTGGTTGACCCTGCATCGGACTGGCCATTATTTGCAGAAAAAACCCGTCAGTTGATTACCCAAGACAAAGTGGCGGTGATTTTTGGCTGCTGGACGTCGGTATCTCGTAAGTCAGTTCTACCCGTGGTGGAAGAATTAAATGGCTTATTGTTCTACCCTGTTCAGTATGAAGGTCAGGAACAGTCTAAAAATATTTTCTACACAGGTGCGGCACCGAATCAGCAAGCGATTCCTGCTGTTGAATATCTGATGAGTGAAGAGGGCGGTAAGGCAGAACGCTTTGTACTGTTGGGCACAGACTATGTTTACCCACGTACCACCAACAAAATCTTACGTGCATTCTTAAAGTCGAAAGGCATTGCCGATGCAGACATCATGGAAGAATACACGCCATTTGGTCATAGCAACTATCAAACCATTGTGGGCAATGTGAAGAAGTTTGCGGCAGGGAAAAAGACTGCTGTGATCTCGACCATTAACGGCGATTCAAATGTGCCGTTCTATCGTGAATTGGGCAACCAAGGTATCAAAGCTGCGGATATTCCAGTGATGGCGTTCTCTGTAGGTGAAGAGGAATTACGCGGTATCGACACCAAGCCGCTGGTCGGACACTTGGCATCGTGGAACTACTTCATGTCAGTGAAAAATCCAGTGAATACTGAATTCACCAACAAAATGAAGCAGTATGCCGTGGAATACAAACTGCCAAATGCCGATAAATTTGTGACCAATGACCCGATGGAAGCTACCTATGTCGGCATCAATATGTGGAAACAAGCGGTAGAAAAAGCAGGAAGCACAGATGTCGATAAAGTGCGTGAAGCTATGGCCGGCCAAGAATTTAAAGCGCCATCGGGCTATACCTTGCAAATGGATGCGTCGAACCATCATTTGCATAAACCAGTCATGATTGGTCAGATTCGTGCCGATGGTCAGTTTGATGTGGTACACAAAACCGCAAAAACCATTGCTGCAGAGCCATGGAGTCCGTACATCCCTAAATAATTCAATTCGAATGCCTGTTGCTATTGTGTAGCAGGCCTTTTTTGATGTGATCCCTGTATGGGGTTGTTCTATTACTCAATAGGGATGCTTATAAGATGAAAAAATTACGCAATTTCCCGATCCTTTTTCTATTCCTGAGCCAATTATTCTGTCTGCAAATCGTGCATGCACAAACTACAGCAGATGTGGTGCCTACGGTGCAATCTGTGCAGCAAGGTGACGCCATTCAGCAATTTGTTCGCGGGAGTTTTACCGAGCGACGTAGTTTACTGAATCAATGGCCGGGCGATATTGAATCCTTAGATCAGTTGGCAGCATTGGTCGAAAAAGACCAGTTATATAGTGGTCAAAGCGGTCAAACCTATATTTTAGAAACTGAAGAAAAATTATTGAGCTATCCAGATTTGCAAATCGTGACGGATTGGCCTGCCGATTTATCTCAAGTCACCTTGGTGAATACCCTTCGTAAAGCCTTAATGTTTGCGCAAGCGAAAGAAAAGCTTCAATCGGATGATTTAAACCAGCGTTTAGATGCGATCGATATTTTAGAAAATAACTTGGCTGAGTTGGATGTTAAAAATATTAATCAATTGTATTTAAATGAAAAAAATAACAAAGTTAAAGCCCGTTTAGCGCAGCTCAAAGCACGTTTAGACTATCAAAACCCCGATGTATTACAAAAAATACAGGCGGCTAAAGTGCTGCAAGATTCTAACCGTCCCGATGTGTTGGCAATGGTGGAGCAGGAATTACAACAAGCCAATCTGCATCCCGAGTTAAAAGCCGCACTGACAGAAGCCAAGAGCAATATTAAAACTCGGATTCAAGCCAGTGAATGGACTGGACATGTCTTTTCAGGTCTCAGCACGGCCAGTATTTTACTGCTTGCAGCGTTGGGACTAGCCATTACGTATGGTCTGCTAGGCGTGATTAACATGGCGCATGGTGAACTGATTATGATCGGGGCCTATACCACTTATGTGGTGCAAAGCCTGTTTAAGAGTTATCTCAGTAGCTATGTCGATTGGTACTTGATTGCCGCGATTCCTGCTGCGTTTTTTGTTAGCGCTTTGATCGGCATGTTGATTGAACGTACCGTTATTCGTCCCTTGTATGGCCGTCAATTGGAAACACTATTAGCCACCTTTGGTGTGAGCTTAATTTTGATGCAAGTGGTGCGTATGGTTTTTGGTGCGCAGAATGTCGAGGTGTCAAATATTTCATGGCTGTCAGGAGGGATCGCTGTGACACCGAGCCTGATGCTGCCTTATAACCGCATTGCCATTATTGGCTTTACCGTTGCGGTACTGTTGTTGCTGGTTTATTTACTAAATAAAACCCGTTTTGGTTTATTTGTTCGTGCCGTGACGCAAAACCGTCAAATGGCACAGGCCGTAGGTATCCGTTCTAGCCGCATTGACATGATGGCTTTTGGCTTAGGTTCGGGGCTTGCAGGTCTGGCAGGTTGTGCCTTAGCACAAGTCGGCAATGTCGGTCCTGATTTAGGACAAAACTATATTATTGATGCGTTCTTGGTGGTTGTGGTGGGTGGTGTTGGTCAAGTATGGGGTGCAGTACTGGCGGCCTTAGGTCTAGGTGTCAGTGGCACAGTACTGGAAATCGGCATGGGTGCGGTCTTAGCGAAAATTATTCTACTGGTTCTTGTGATTTTGTTTATTCAAAAACGTCCACAAGGTTTGTTTGCTATCAAAGGCCGTTTTGTGGAGTAAGCGCATGAAAATCACTTCGTTATTATCGGATAAACCCTATAGCGGTATGGCGATTGCCGTGTGCTTTGCCATTTTGCTGATTTTGCCTTGGTTACATGTATTGCCAGCCGATTCAGCACTGCATTTATCAGCGTATTGGGTCACGCTCATTGGCAAGATTATGTGTCTCGCTTTGGTGGCATTGGCCTTAGATTTGGTTTGGGGCTATGCCGGCATTTTAAGTTTGGGGCATGGTCTGTACTTTGCCTTGGGCGGCTATGCCTTCGGTATGTATCTCATGCGTGAAGCGGCAGGCGATGGCTTACCCGATTTTATGCGCTTTTTGAGTTGGACTGAGCTACCGTGGTACTGGATGGGCACTGAACATATCACGTGGGCATTGGCTTTGGTGGTTTTGGTCCCGGGACTGATTGCCTCCATTTTTGGCTTCTTTGCCTTCCGCTCCAAAATTAAAGGCGTGTATTTTTCAATTATTACCCAAGCCATGACCTTTGCCGCTGCGCTACTATTTTTTCGCAATGAAACCGGCTTTGGCGGTAACAACGGCTTTACCGGTTTTAAAACCATCTTAGGTCTAGATATTACCTCTGCACCAATGCGCGCAACCTTGTGTTTCCTCACTGCACTGACTTTGCTGGTCTGTTTTGTCGGTTTACGCCACCTGATGAATAAACCCTATGGTCGCGTACTTGGTGCAATTCGTGACAGTGAAAACCGTTTGCAATATTTAGGTTATCGCACCTTATGGTACAAGCTCTCTGCATGGGTGTTGTCAGCAGTGATCGCAGGGATTGCTGGTGCTTTGTATGTCCCTCAAGTCGGCATTATTAACCCGAGTGAAATGAACCCTGTCAATTCGATTGAAATGGCGGTGTGGGTGGCTGCAGGGGGACGCGGTACGCTGATTGGCCCAATTTTGGGTGCAGGTTTAATCAATGGGGTGAAGACCTATTTCACGGTGGCTTATCCAGAGGCATGGCTATTGATTTTAGGTGCGCTGTTTATTGTGGTAACGATATTCTTGCCAAAAGGTGTGATTGGGTTATTAGAGCGGTTTAAAAAGGAGCGCAGCGAATGAATGATCAATGGGTTCAACCGCATGGCGGTCATGCTGCTGAAGGTTATGGACGACCAAAGGAGCAGGGTGCGGATTTCAGTCACGGCATTGCCTTGTATTTAGAAAAAGTCAGTGTCTGGTTTGATTCTTTCCGTGCATTAAATGATTTGTCGTTATATATCAAAGAAGGTGAGCTGCGCTGCATCATTGGTCCCAATGGTGCAGGCAAAACCACGCTGATGGATGTGATTACAGGGAAAACTCGTCCGACAGAAGGTTCGGCTTTTTTTGGGCAAACCTATGATTTGGCAAAAATGAGCACGGAGCAAATTGCAGAAGCCGGGATCGGTCGTAAGTTTCAAAAGCCTACTGTATTTGAAAATTTTACTGTGATGGAAAACTTGTTATTGGCAGCACCGAAAGATAAACGGGTGAAAAAGAGTTTTTTCAGCAAGCTTGATCCAGATGCGCAAAATGCCTTGGACGAATCTTTAGCACAAATCCGCTTAGAAGAATTGATCCATAAACCGGCAGGGCTGTTGTCACATGGTCAAAAGCAGTGGTTAGAAATAGGCATGCTACTGATGCAGCGTCCAAAGTTGATTCTGCTAGATGAACCTGTAGCAGGGATGACCGATGCTGAAACAGAGCGCACTGCAGAGCTGTGTTTAGAGTTGAAAAAGAACCATACCCTTATCGTGGTTGAACATGACATGAGCTTTATTGACACCATCAGTGAAAAAGTCACCGTATTGGCGCAAGGTGCGATTTTGGCCGAGGGTACATTGGCCGAAGTCCAAGCCAATGAAGATGTCATTGAAAAATATCTCGGACGATAAGGAGCAGACCATGTTAGAAGTCAAAGACGTCAATCAGTTTTATGGTGGCAGTCATATTTTAAGGGATGTGACATTTGCCGCTCCCGTGGGCGCGTGTTCAGTGGTGCTTGGGCGAAATGGTGTGGGTAAAACCACCCTCTTAAAATGTTTAATGGGCATTTTACCGATCAAGTCTGGGCAGATCTTAATGGATGGCAAAGACATTTCTAAACTGAGTCCAGAGCAACGTGTACGCGAAGGATTGGCTTATGTACCGCAAGGACGGGATATTTTCTCGACCTTGACCGTTGAAGAAAATATTTTGATTGGTATGGCAAAATTTAAAGGCGCTAAAACCCGAAAAGTGCCAGAACTTCTCTATGAGATTTTCCCCGTATTAGATGAAATGAAACATCGTCGAGGTGGAGATTTATCTGGTGGTCAGCAGCAACAATTGGCGATTGCCCGTGCGCTCGCTTCCGAACCACGGGTATTGATTTTAGATGAACCGACCGAAGGCATTCAGCCCTCGATTATTAAAGATATTGGCCGTGTGATTCGTCAGTTAGCCGATGGTGGAGAAATGGCGATTGTTTTGGTTGAGCAGTTTTACGATTTTGCAGAAGAACTGGCAGATGAATATACCGTGATGGCGCGGGGGCAAGTGATTGCACAAGGTGTCGGTAGTGAAATGCCTGAAAAAGGCATTCGGGAACTGGTGGCGATTTAGGTTGTTTAATGCCCTCTTTTGCTCCATATTTTGGGGCAAGAGAGGGGGGTAGGTATTTTACTCACGGCTGTAATGCTTAAAGGGAGGAAATCTTTATGTGGATTAAAGTTCAATGTTTTCAGGCCAAAGAAAATAGCCACCATATTGATTGGGCTTGAATTCTCCTCCAATGAATTTACCTGAATCTGTTAGCGTATGCTTACCTTCTGCTTTTTCTTCAAGTAACCCTTTACTCACCAATAGTTCTAATAATTCAGGGGTTTTTAATTTGTGCTTTGCGGCGAGTTTTGAACTGGTTAATTTAGATTGTAAAAGTGATTCTTCTTCAATTTTTTCAATAGTAGGTTTTTCTGCTTTCACCTCATCTAAAGTAATGCGTACTTCATCGCTGATGCGAATAATACGTTGGGCTTCTTCATAGGCATCTTTAAAGACTTCATCATCTTCGTATTTACGAACTAAAATCCCCATTTCATTGTTATTTACTTGGCTAAATTCATAAAGATTTAAACTTGAAATAATGCATTCACCTTCATTTAAATAGCACTTTGCATGCAAATTTTTACAAAAGCTCACGCGGACATAATCCAGTTTTTGCATCCATTTTATTTCATCTGGATGTAAGTCACTCTTACCGTAAACAATACGAATATCAATTTTCATACGGTCTTTATCTTCAAGAAGCTCCTTAATACGGTCATTTAAACGTAAATAGGGGCTGATTAAAATCAAACGCTCTTTGGCATTTTTGATTAACTCTTCAAGAAAGAAGTTAGTGCCACTGGTATTTAAGAATTTTGCCATTTATCCCCCTGATTATTTTTGATAATTTTAAATTTTAGCGCATAAAATTCATACTTTGAAATAATTCGCTTTTAAACTTTAGACATGCATTTGTTTTTTGAAAGCAGGTGGTCTAATTGAATTGGCGGTAAGCATAGTAATAGTGAGTTACTTATGATTTCAGTAAGAATTGATTGGGCTATGAAAGAATTGAATAAGTCAGCTGATATACAAAAAATTGTATAATTATTGCTCAATAAAAGTTAATCTTAACTAAATACATAACAAGAAGATAAGAATATGGATGCGATATTATATTTGATCCCACCGAATGATTTGGAAACTCTGATTTTAGAAGCAGACACCCCTCAAGATGTCTTGGATTCACCCTTTGTACAACACTCCTTATTTTTAGGGGAAGCGTGGCAAGAGTTGAATCCATTATTAAGCCTGAACAGTGATTCAGCTGCGGCACCGAGTTATGCCATTCAGGCAGAACATCCATTGTCAGAGCGACGCCCGGGACTGAGCCTTGCAGTGCATTACAATACTGTAGTTCGCGTTGCAGAAATCCATCAGGCATTACAACAGTTAAGCGTGGATGAAATCAAAAAACGTTATTTGGTCACGATTGCAGAAAACGCACCTGAGCAAGAGCTTAAATTGGCCGAATTAAAACTGCTTTTTTTACAGTTACAAGATCTTTATCGTGATGCGGTGCGTCATAACTTATCGGTGCTGAGTGTGATACAAGATGGTATTCGTTTGGATAAATTACCATAAACACAGCTCAACACGGGCTATAACTGAAGTTGCATCAGGACGAGATCACGCCATTCACCAAACTTTTGTCCCACTTCAGGCATATAACCTGTTTGCTTAAAGCCTAATTTTTTTGTGCAGGGCAATCGAGGCGCTATTGCCGTGATCAATGCCAGCGATCATGACATGCATATTTTGGCTTTTGGCATGCTGAATTAGGTGCTCTAATAATTGCTGACCGAGACCCAGTCGAGCATAGTTTGGGTCAATATAGACAGAATGCTCAACAGTATGTCGATAGCCAGCAAAATGACGGAAAGAACCATAGTCAGCATAACCTGCGATTTGCTGTTGATCCTGATCTTCAATCACCACAAATGGAAAATTTTGCTTTTGGAATTCCAGCAATTTCTGTTGAAAAGAGTCGAGGCTGTAGGCTTAATCATTCCATGTCGCAAAGCCGTTGAGAACTTCATGATTATAGATTGCGAGAATGGCCGCTAAGTCTTGTGGAATTGCAGGTCGAATGAGAAAAGACATGCGCAAATTTCTGATAAAAATAAAGTCAACTTAAAAACTTAGGCATAAAAAAAGCAAGGTGATGAACCTTGCTTTTTCTTCATCGCGTTCTGAGTCGAACTTAGAAGTGGTATTTCACCAAAGCACTGACATCGTTTTGGTCTACGCCTTTAATACCAAATTTGTTGTTCCAAACTGAATGTTCGATACCAACATATAATTTAGTTTTTGGTGAAATGTGTTTACCCACATTCCATTTGTACTGAGATGTCCAGTTTAATTCACTTGCATGGTCTGCTTCAGCAGTAGACCAGTCTAGGAAGGCATCTGCTAAAAACTCTTCTGAACCTAATTTGAACGGCACTGCATAAGTGATTGTCATTTGATAATCATCTTTAGTTTTGTCGTTAGCCGCTTTATAGAAGTTCACATTCGCATATTGTGTATATGGAATATCGAGAGAGAAACCTACACCGTACAAGAAGTTGTTAAATTCAGAGTTGTGGTGATCGTAACCGGCATTATGTTCCCAAGTCGTTGCAATAAGAACGTCTTTGATTGGACCCATAGAAAGGTCTTTACCAGAAACTTCACCTAAGCTTAAACGTGGCGCTAATTCTGCATAAGTTGATTGATCATCGTTACCATCCAATTGTTGGTCAACGAAGAAGAATACATCTGAATATTTCAGTTTAGCTGCATATTCGGCTGTGATCGTTGTACGGTCTTCAGTACCAACTTCATAGTTTTCACCATATAAGCCAGTTAAGCTGAAATCTTGCCATACGATAGGTGAAGCTTGAGTGAAAGCAGCAGCAGATGCTAATGCACATGATGCAACGATTTGTGTAAGTTTCATTAAAAAATATCTCCCCCCGAGAAGCACTGAAAGCATACAGATTATTAAGCAAAAATAAAGCCAAATTTTACTCAACGGGAAATTGTTTTGTAATTTGAAGGGGAAATATGCCGTGAATGATCAATGACGGTAAAAGCGAGATTTTGAGTTGGAGTGGAATTGTACAAATAGAAGGTGGGCGTTGAGGAAATGCACAAAAATATGACCCAAATCAATTAAAACAATGCAAATCTACAATAAAGTCTTACTTTTTGTATGGATATTAAAAAAATATCAAAATAGCACTTGCAAAATTCTAACTTAAGACCGATATTCGAAGTATAAGGACACGGATCTGCAGACTCTAAAGTGTTCATCATTCAATGTGGAGGACGACGTTCCATACAAAGTTGAAGATGGTCATTGCTGTAACATTTACAGCAAATGTAACGTGCCAAGATAATAAGTTTTGCACAAATATTTATAGATATTACAGATAGATATGAGGATGATATTATGAACATAGAAATCCGTACAGATAAAAACATTCCTAATAGTGATCGATTAATTACATACGTTCGTGCAGAACTTAATGAAGAATTTCAGCGCCATAGTGAACGCATTACTCACTTTTCGGTGCATTTAAGTGATGAAAATGGGGACAAGGGCGGTAGCGACGACATTAAATGTATGATTGAAGCGCGTCCTGCTGGTTTGAAGCCTGTCGTGGTCAACCATCGTGGTCATAATGTAGATACAGCTATTCACGGTGCAATTGATCGACTTAAACGTAGTCTTGAACATGTGTTCGAAAAGAAAGAGAACCCACGCAGTACACAACCTGCTTTTGCTGAAGCAGATGACAGCGTAGATGACGAATAAGTCTCAAAATTTAAAAAAGCCCTGCGGGGCTTTTTTTGTGTGTTTTGTATTTTGTTTTACATGAAATTCAAACAAACGCAGCTTTATTCGGCATAATAGATCAAAATAAATTGAAGTGAGCTTTCCCGATGTTAACAGCGCAACAACAGCTTTTTGTGCAAGCGTTAGAAGAACAAGATCTTGCACAGGTGCAACGCCTGTTGGCAGATGGTCTTAATCCAAATTTTATAGATTTTGAAAAAGGACCTGCGGTTTCTGTATGGTCTGATGGTTTGTTTAAATGGTGGGAAATGGTTTGCGAAGCATATGAAGCAGGTCAACCCTTAACAGCAGAACAGAAAGCACAACATTTAGACGTACATATGCAAATCTTGGAAGCACTGATTCAAGCCAAAGCCAATGTGCATTTATGGGATGCTGAAGAAATTTATGGTCCATTATGGGACGCCGCGAGTGCAGCATGTGTCCCTGCGGTACAGCGCTTATTGGATGAAAAAGTGAATCCAAATATGATTGATAGCGATGGTTTAACCATTTTATCGTCGATTAGTGAATTATTTTTTGGCTGTGATTTTGACGCGGTAAATTGGTCGGAAGCATTGGAAGAAGAAAAACAAACCTTGGAGCTTTTGCGTAGCCATGGCGCAAAAATGAGCAAAGAATTAGCATAATTGTGAGTAAAAACATGACTGTATTTAAAGTTTTAAGCATTGCAACATTATCCGGTTTGAGCCTGTCTGCATTTGCGGCGGATTTTTCATTTGACCGTCCGGGCGCGGGTATGGGCACAGGCATTACCCCTGTAGGTCGTTTGGCGTGGGAACAAAGTTTGCCGGCAGCGAGCTATAGTGAAAGTCGTGATGAAAATGGTGAAAAAGTAAAAAACACTACTTTAAATGCAGACATGTTATTCCGTACTGGTTTGGCAAAAGATTTGGAATTGCAATTGGGTTGGCAAGGTCCTGCATGGTCTAAAACCAAAGTTGCGGGTCGCTCAGTTGAAGAAGATGGTTTGGGTGATGTCAGCATTGGCCTGAAAAAAGCCATCGATTTGAATGATGAGAAATTATCGATGGCCATTCTTGCAGAAGCCATTATTGCAACAGGCAATCAAGGCTTTAGTGCTGAAGATGACATTTATAGTCTGACTTCAGCCGTGGCTTATGATTATAGCGATACAATTGGGACTTCAATGACCATGCGTTATGAAGTTCAAGATGGTGATTGGGCTGTGAATGCTATTCCGGGAATGGAATATCAAATTTCGGGTAATTTATCGGGTTTTTCTGAGCTGGTTTATCGTAAAGCAGAGAGTACCGATCAGGAAGTGTCATTAGCATCAGGTTTGACGTATGCCGTTTCGGATCGTATGCAGTTGGATGCGAGCGTCGGTCTAGAACTCACGGGCGGTCATAAAAATTATCAGTCAGGTTTAGGCGTATCTTACCTGTTCTAAAAGAACCCTAAATTTTAAAACGTATAAATACAGACTGAGGATGAATTCAGCTGAATGAAACAATGGACTTATGTTGCGGCAGCGGCTGTGCTGTCGTTCAGTATGGGCGTCTCTGCTCAGGATGCATTACTTTCAGCTGAAGATGCTTTTCCTTTCTCGGTCGTCTCTGAGCGTGCAGATCAGGCGAAGCTGAGTTGGGATATTCCAGCGCATTATTATCTGTATCAGCACAAAATAGAGGTGAAGCAGGGCAATCAAGTTTTAGCTTTGGATTTGCCTGCTGCTGAGGATTTAAAAGACGATAACTATGGTCATACGCAGGTGTATTACCAACAGTTGAGTTTTAAAATTCCGACTCAAAAACTGCAGACCTATCAAGTCAGTTGGCAAGGCTGTGCCAAGGATCGGGTGTGTTATCCACCACAGAGCATCAGCTTTGAAACAGATGCTTCTGGCTTGGTCACACAGCAAAATCTTGCCAGCCCAAATAAACGCTTACTCGACTTCGCAGCAGAAAATACTGTCGAACAGCCTATGGCGAATCGTTTAGATCAGCAAAGGGCAGAGAATGCTGCATTGGCTTCTGAACGCTATACCGCAAGTGACCAAATGTGGTCTGAAAAATTAGCACAAAGCTCTATATTTTATGGACTTTTGCTGTTTTTTGGCCTGGGTTTTTTGCTGGCTTTTACCCCTTGTTCATTGCCAATGCTGCCGATTTTAACCTCGCTGATTGTCCGCGACAGCCGAGGTTTAAAAGCGTGGATGATTGCACTGACTTTTGTCACCAGTATGGCGATGGTGTATGCCATTCTTGGCTTGGTGGCGTCGTCTGCAGGTTTGAATTTCCAGCGTTGGTTGCAACAACCTTCGACTTTAATTGCCTTTAGCGTACTCTTTGTGGTTTTTGCCCTGAATTTATTTGGTTTATTTGAACTTAAATTGCCACGCAGTTGGGTCAATTGCTTAGACCAAGCTCAGTCGATGCAAAAGGGCGGTAGTCTCGTTGGCGCTGGGGTCATGGGGATAATTTCAGCATTACTAGTCGGTCCTTGTATGACAGCACCGTTGGCAGGTGCATTATTATTCATTTCCCAAACCCAAAGTCAGTGGCAAGGTGCATTATTGTTGTTCACCCTCGGCTTTGGCATGGGGACCCCGCTATTGTTGGCCAGTGTCCTTGGCTCACGGGTATTGCCTAAAGCGGGATTGTGGATGAATCAAATCAAGGTGCTTTTTGCTTTCATCATGTTGGCATTGGCTTTGTATTTTATTCGACCATTGATCAGTGAAGCTTGGTTACAGTGGTTATCCCTTGCTCTGGGGCTGGTGTTTAGCGCTTATGTGCTTTGGCGCATTTTATGGCGCAGTACTCAGCTCAAATGGTTATATATCTTGGTGTTCTGTGCAGCTGTACCTTATATTGTGTACAGTCAATATCAACACAGCCAACGTTTTTTAGTCGAAGAAAATCAAAAACAAAGTGCTTGGCATGTGGCACATACAGCGGAAGAGTTTCAACATTTATTAAGTGAAATTCCCCAAGGTCAATCCGCGATTATTGATGTCTATGCCGATTGGTGTGTGGCCTGTCAGCCGATTGAACATAAAGTTTTAAAATCGGCTGCGGTACAACAGGCTTTGGCACCGTATTACTTAATTAAGTTAGATTTGAGTCAGTATGATGCAACCCATCAAGTACTGCTCAATCAATGGGATATTTTAGGGCCACCGACCTATTTATTTTTAGATACAGCACATCAAGAGATACGTGGACTGCGTTTGACGGGTGCTTTTAGTGAGGAAGAATTGCTAGCGCAATTGGAAAAATTTAAATCGCGTGGAGAATAAAAATGATGCAATTATATATTGCCAATAAAAACTATTCGACGTGGTCTATGCGACCGTGGTTGGTGTTACACGCGTTTAATTTACCCTTTCAAGAGATCTTGATTCCTTTTTCTGAAGAAGCAGATGGCGGAGCATTCAAGCAGCAAATGTTAGCCCTACATGCCAATGGTAAAGTGCCCCTACTGCAACATGACGGTGTGATGATTTGGGACTCATTGGCAATTTGTGAATATTTGGCAGAGCAGTTTCAAGATCTTCCACTGTGGCCTAAAGATCCCGCGCAACGCGCATGGGCACGTAGTATTTGCGCGGAAATGCACAGTAGTTTTATGCAATTGCGTAGCTTATGTAGTATGAATCTGCAGGCGGATTATGGTCGTCATGGTCAGAGATTATGGTCTGAACATGCCGAATTGCGTGCTGAAGTGACTCGAATCGAGCAGATTTGGTCGAGTCGTCCTGCGGTGGATGGCTTTCTATGCGGTGAATTTAGTATTGCCGATGCATTTTTTGCACCCGTGGTGACGTTTACAGACCTTCCAGCTACCTGTGAGTGACAACACACAGCGTTATATGCAAAAGATTTTGCAGCATCCTTCTGTGGTGGCATGGATCACGGCTGCTCAACTGGAACAGCCAGTCCGTCGTATGGAACAGTATCCACGTTAAAAGCTTAATGCCGCATCTGAGCTATATAAAAGTTTTAAACCAAATGGCTAAAGCTTTGTTGTTCGGTGTAGGCCATGACCATGTTACGACCACCAGCTTTAGCTGCATATAGCGCCTGATCAGCATGGGTCAGCAATTGTTGCGGTACCAATTCAGGCGTAGAAATTGCAATGCCAAAACTAGCTGTCACATGAATTGACTGACCGTCATGCCCCCAAATTTCAAGCTGTTCAATGGCTTTTCGACAGCGCTCTGCAATGAAAATCGCTTGTTCTAAGTTAGAATTTTTTAACACCAAAATAAACTCTTCCCCGCCAAAACGCCCAACTACATCACTACCGCGTAAATGTTGGTTTAATACTTGGCTGACGAGAATCAAGGTTTCATCGCCTTTATCGTGTCCATATTCATCATTGATACGTTTGAAATGGTCTAAGTCCAACAAGACCAGTGCATATGTATCTGTTTTAGCACTATCGAGCTGTTCCAAACACTGATTGATACTGCGTCGATTAAATAAATTGGTCAGTGGGTCGACTTGACTGAGTTTTTGAATCAAATGCTCACGGTGACGCCATTGGCTCAGTAAGATTTCAAATAAAGCCAGACAGGTTAATAAAATAGGAACAATGAAAAAGATCATTGAGAAGAGCCAAAAACTATTTTGATAGCCATAGGTATGAGGTTGAAAAATCGGGGCATAGGGAATAATGCCGCGAATACTTAAATACATGCAAATAGATAAAAAAATCGTGGCTGGAATCAGCATGCTATAGACGATTTTTCGTGTAAATAGCACCAATCCAACGGTCACTAGGCTCACGTAGGAGATCATGGTGGCTGGGCTCATGACACCAATTAAATAACCATCACGACATAAAGAAATGACGAATAAACCGACTGAAAGATAAGGTAAAACAAGCTGAATTTTTGGGTTTTCTTTTCCAGCATAGCAAGGCCAAATCAATAGCACCATTAAGCTAAAAAAGACGATATTAGTCCATAATTGAGAATGGATTAGATCAAGGTTAACCCACTGCCAAAGTTCTGGCGTGACATAAACATAAAATTTCCAAATGATCCAAAGCAGATGAATGGCTGAGCCAAGCATCAGCATGAGCATACACTTTTTCAGGATGCTCCAATTCATGACCACTTCATCTTCCAGTAAATACTGGGCGATTCTATTGCGAAGGATCATGTCACGTATGCTTGATTTCACCGTCATCCTGTGTCATTGCCCTGTTCGAGTTATCAGTTTTTTTCTTAAAGTTTATATAGATATCATTTTATAGGCTTACATTAGCATGAAAATTTACACTTGATAACGGTCAAGAACCGCTCAGTAATTTTAAATTTTTTACGAGTTTAAAAAGATTGTTCTAAAAATAAAACATAGTGTCATAAGGATCAGGATTATTCTATTTATGAAAAGTGATTACACTAGGCTCAAGTTAATAACAACAGCTTTAGGTTTTAGTCATGAAAATTTTGCATATTGATTCAAGCATCATGGGCGACGCTTCAGTTTCGCGTCAACTCAGCGCTGAAATTGTACAACAGCTACAGCAAAAACATGGGGATGCGGCACAGGTTCAACATCTCGATTTAGCTGTACAGCAGATTCCACATCTCAGCAGTGAAATTTTGATGGGTCAAAATGCAGAACAATCGGCTTTAGGCGAGCAACTGTTACAACAGTATTTAGATGCCGATGTGGTTGTGGTTGGTGCTGCTATGTATAACTTCGGTTTGCCATCAACTTTGAAAGCATGGATTGACCGTATCAGTGTTGCAGGTCGTACCTTTAAATATACAGAACAAGGTCCAGTGGGTTTGGCAGGTGACAAAAAAGTCTATATTGCCAGCAGTCGTGGCGGTGTGTATGGCGATAACAGCCCTGTAGATTATCAAGAAGGTTTATTAAAAGCCGTGTTTAATTTCACAGGTGTCAGCGATATTGATGTGATTCGTGCCGAAGGAGTTAATATGGGACCTGATATGAAAGCACAAGCAATGGCGACAGCTCAGGCTCAAATTCAAGCCATTTAATGGATTAACATTTCCCTCTTAGGTCAGCACATGCTGACCTTTTTTATGGTGACTTTGATCCATTTCAGGGATTATTTTTCAGCGATTAATCCTGATCCAGTCGATGTGCAAAATCGGCTAAATCACTTAGCGCACGCTGTCCTTCTTCAAACCATGGGCTAAACATTTGGAAGTTATGCCACATGCCAGTGTATAACTTGAATTCGACATCTAGGCCGGCTTCTTCTGCTTTGACTTTAAAGCGCTGCGCATCATCCAATAAAATTTCTTTAGAACCCACTTGAATATGAATCGGAGGCAGTCCTTTGAGTTCGGCAAAAAAAGGCGAGACCAATGGATCAGCTCGATCGACCGAGCGGGGTACATAATAATCAATGCCTGTTTCGAGGGCTTCTATGCTTAACAGCGCATCGTGCTTACGGTTATAACGCAAAGACTCACTACTCAGCGTCAAGTCTAAAAACGGTGACATCAACACCAAACCACTGACTTGTGGAAGTTGTTCCTGTTGAATTTTAAGGGCTAAGGCGAGCGCCAAGTTTGCACCACAAGAGTCGCCTGACAAAATAATATCTTTGGCTTGAACCCCTTGATCTAATAACACCGCATACACATCAAAAAGGGCATCGAGTGCTTCAGGAAACTGCGCTTCTGGGGATAAAGGATAATCCAAATGTAACACTTGCATTTGCGTGCGTGCGGCAACTTGGGTCAGAAACGCCCGATGCGTGTTCATCGAACCCAAGAAAAATGCGCCCCCATGAATATGAAAAATGAGTTGGGTCGATGCCTGTTGCGGCTTGATTTCTTCGGCTTTTAAGCCAGCTAAGCGAATTGGACGAATTTGTACATCCGGGTTTTGGGGAAATGCACGACACATTTGTTCCAAAGCAAAACGTAAAGTATTGGGCGGTAAATTGAACTGGCTCGGCCCACGAATTGTGGTTTTTAAAATGCTTTCTGTAATCAGTTGTTTCGTCAGTGGCGATATCTTCATTGTCTTTCCATCTTTTTCTATTTTTGGAATCGTGTGAGCATATTTACCAACACAAATTACAAGGTTACACTAAACGGTCACATACAAAAATTGATAAATTGTTGTGACTTTTGGATACTAATGTCGTCTATATCAGACCAGGGAAATAAACAAAAATGAAAAAAATTGCACTAGCATTAGGATTGATGAGTTTAGCCGCATTTGCAAATGCTGCAGATCCGCTAAATGGTACAACTTGGAAAACCATTGATGATAAAACCAAGCAACCAAAAGCGATTGTAAAATTCACCGAGCAAAAAAATGGTACGCTTTCTGCGAGCATTCAGTCAGTTTTGACACCAGGTGAAGAGAACGCTTGTAAAAAATGTGAAGGCCCATATCACAATAAATCATTAAAAGGCTTACGTATTGTGACAGGTCTTAAAAATGTAGGTGGTACAAGCTATGAAGATGGTTCAATTTTGGATCCTCAATCAGGTAAAACTTACAAGTTAAAAGGTCAATTGGCTGATGGTGGCAAAAAACTAGAGCTTCGCGGCTTTATTGGCGTTGCTGCTTTAGGTCGTAATCAAACATGGATTCGTGCCAACTAATTTGACATGATTCAAACAAAAAAAGCCTGACAATGTCAGGCTTTTTTATAGCCTATTTTCAGCCACAATTGAACTAGAGCCGTGCATGAGTGTGATAAAAAATTTATTTCAATGCACGGTAAGCGCTTTCATCAAAGCCAACCAATAAATCGCTACCTGTATCGAGTACAGGACGTTTAATCATGCTGCTATGCGCTGTTAAACACTGAATCAAATTTTCTTCACTGGCTAAGGCTGTCTGTTGCTCTTCTTCACTGAGTTTTTTCCATGTGGTGCCTTTTTTGTTGAGAATCACATCAGCACCTTTGGCATCGAGCCATGTTTTTACGGTTTCAGCATCAATCGCTTGTTTTTTATAGTCATGAAATTCGTAGGTCAGGCCTAATTTGTTGAGCAAGTCGAAAGCTTTTTTCATGGTATTACAGTTTTTGATGCCATAAATTTTAAGCATGAACAGGTGTCCTCAATTATTCAAACAATAAGATAAAAATACACTTCAGCATTATCCTACAGGCTAATTCATCAATGCTCAAAGCTCGATCTGGATGTGGATTGAGAAATAAATGTTTTGCTGTAAAAGTCGCATGCTGTAAATATTAGGCATTGTCATCAAAACGACATTTTGGTGTTTTAAAATAGCCTACAGAACAAAACGAATCAGAAAAGAAAGCGCTGCGATAACAAGAAAATTCAGCTTAAGGTTGCACAGTCAAAAGTAGAAAGAAAGCGAGAATAAGAAAATGCTGTGCAGATCGAATTTTTAGCTGTTTTAGTTGGGGGATGTTTTGAGTCTATAGATGTGGGGACTAGATAAGAGAAAACCCGCATTTAATCATCCTGATCATGCGGGTCTCAATCCAACGTCCATTGTCACATCCTTGAAAACAAGCTAAATCATTTAGTTTGTTTTTATACTTCCTTCGGCGTCCAATCCTTTTATGTCATCCTGACATGTCCCTTTGCCGTGCGACCATAATGCTATGTTCAAGTTATGAGATAAATCCACAAATTCGTCATGTAATGTGAGAAATAAGCTCTAATTGAGTAAACAATCGTTCACTCAATTAATTGTTGGAAGCTTAAATTTTATAATCAATAATGACAGGGGCGTGGTCGCTAAACCATTCATCTTTAAATATCCAAGCATTGACTGTACGTTCTTTCCAGTCTGGTGAACATGCATGGTAGTCGATACGCCAACCCACATTTTTGGCACGCGCTTGTCCTCGGTTAGACCACCAAGAGTAAAGCTCGGCTTCTTTACGTACCTCACGGAAGGTGTCGACATAGCCAAGCTCATCATAAATATGATCGAGCCATGCACGTTCATGTGGTAAGCAGCCTGAAGCCTTTTGGTTCCCAGACCAATTTTTAATATCAATACGTTTGTGTACGATGTTGTAGTCACCGCAAACAATCACTGACTTATTTTCAGCACGCCATTGCTTCAAAATTTGTTGATATTCGCCTAAAAATAGGTCTTTGCGCGCCTGAGCTTCTTCACCCGATGAACCAGAAGGCAGGTAGAGCGAGCAAATATGTGCAGTTTGTCCAAGTCCTAAATCGAACTCAGCAGAAATAAAGCGGCCTTGAGTGTCTGCCAATTCAAAACCTAAACCATCTGTCACTGAAACAAAAGGTAGGCGGCTATAAATCGCAGTACCGGCATAGCCTGGGCGTTCTGCAGGGAAAAGGTGTGTAAACCAACCTTCGGGTTTAAATTTATCGGTCCATTGTTCATGGGTAATGCGGCTTTCTTGCATGCAGATGACATCGGCATCTGAAGTTGCCATCCAGTCAAAAATACCTTTTTTTTCAGCGGAACGCAGACCATTCACATTAATTGAAACGACACGTAAAATTTTTTGATCACTTGGATAGCTACTCTTTGGTATCATGCTCAGGTTTAACCTCAAACTTAAAAAAATGGAGCACCTCATGACAGCGCAAGCGGCATTTAATCCACAAGCTTTTATCGAACTGGCATTATCACGTGGTGTGCTTAAATTTGGTGAGTTTACTTTAAAATCGGGTCGTGTGAGTCCTTATTTTTTTAATGCAGGTCTACTGAACGATGGTGAAGCCTTATCATTATTGGCTTCTGGCTATGCAGCTAAATTAACAGAATGCGATAATGTGGAAGTAGTCTTTGGCCCAGCTTATAAAGGTATTCCATTTGTAGCAGCTACGGCTGTCGCACTGTCACAAAACCATGGTGTGAGCGTACCTTGGGGCTTTAACCGTAAAGAAGCGAAAGACCATGGCGAAGGCGGTGTATTGGTTGGTGCGTCTGTTGAAGGTAAAAAAGTCTGGATCATTGATGATGTGATCACTGCGGGTACAGCGATTCGTGAAGTAGTGACTATTCTGAAAAATGCCGGTGCACAAATTGCGGGCGTATTGGTGGCGCTAGACCGTCAAGAAAAAGGTCAGGGCGATTTGTCTGCGATTCAAGAAGTACAAAAAGAGTTAGAAATTCCTGTACATGCTTTAATCACTATGAAAGATTTAATGACTTTCTTAGAGGCTAAAGGTGAAACTGAAGCTTTAGCGAAAATGGAAGCGTACCGTGTGAAGTATGGGATCTAAGATTTTTTAGATTTTAAGGTTGTTAAAAAGGAAGCGGAAGCTTCCTTTTTTTGTGTAGTTTTGAGATTAGGAATGTTGAATTTAGCTAATCAAAAATGTGGAACAATTGATTGGTTGGTAGTAAAGAAACGTGAAAAATCATTAAAAAAGCCCAACCGGAGATGATGGGTTTTTTCTCTATTGTATAACACTATGATTTATAATAAATAAAAATAGAATTTCGTATAACGTGTATTATGTTAATTTTAGGAAAGCTTAATAAATCCGTGTTTAAAAATTAAACTAGAAAGATTTTGTATTACTATCAATTTAGAATTTTTCTCTTATAAATCTTATTTAATGACGCTATCTTTTTGTATTGATGAAGCTATTTTATCAATGGTAGTACGAACACGTATTGGTAAGAAATTTGATCTTTTCCATACAATTTGAATAGGATAGTTAGTACTTGAATAGTTAGTAAGTAGGTGTATTAATTGACCACTTTGTATATATTCTTGAATCAACCAGGAAGGTAACCAACCAATTCCTCCATGCATTAGTACATAATCTAATATGCTTTTTATGTCATCCATTTGAACTTTATTTTTTGGCAAATATTTCATAGTTTTATGATGAGAACTTTGAAATATCCACTTTTCAAGCTGCCCATTTTTCAAATATCCAATAGTCTGATGGTTATCTAAATCTTTGATGCTCTCAGGAACCTGGTATCTTTTTAAATATTCAGGTGTGGCACAGAGCCACATTGCATGCTCAGAAATCTTTTTAACCATTAATTGACTATTATCTTCTAAATTACCAATTCTTATCACTAGGTCATAATTATCTTCAATTAAATCAATATAACGATCATTAAAAGAAAGAACCATATTCAAATTTTGATGTTCATCTGCTAAGTCTCTTAATATCGGAACTATGAACTTTTGTCCAAATAATACAGGCATAGAGATACGTATCATTCCCTGAATATTTTGATTATTACTTTCAAATAATGTCTCAGCTATTAATAATTCTTGTACAGCCCGCTGGCTATGTTCATAGAAAATACTACCTTCTTCTGTGAGAGCTAAATGACGTGTATCTCTGTTAAAAAGTACTACTCCGAGCTGTACCTCAAGCTTTGAAATCATCTTACTGACAGCGGAACGAGTCAGATGTAATTTTTCTGATGCTTTAGTAAAACTTCCTTGTTCAACAACACTAATAAATGCCATCAAACTTTTCAGATCATTAACACGCATATTAGTTCCAATTGGGAATCAATGAGTTGATTTATTATCACTTTTGTATCCAATTTATCAATGATAATCTAATTAAAATTCATATTAGGAACCTTACTATGAACAGAATTTTAGTTATCAAATCTAGTTTTATGCAGGAAAAATCTCTAAGTAATCAGCTCATTAATAAATATTTATATAGACGTAAGCAAAGTGGTTATATTGACCAAATAATTGAACATGATCTAGGAGCTATGAACTTACCAGTATTAAACTTAGAGATATTTAATGCCTTACGTGGAGAGGCGAATGAAAAACCTGAGGTAAAAGCAGCAGTAGCTCTCTCTGATCAATTTATTCAAGAGCTGAAAGATTGTGATCTATTATTGATTGCAGCACCAATGTATAACTTAAATGTACCAACCCAATTAAAAAACTGGTTCGACTTAATTGCACGAGCACGAGTAACTTTTCAATATACAGAAACCGCACCCGTAGGATTAATTAAAGGTGTTAAATCAATTATCTTTAGTTCACGTGGTGGTTTTCATCAAGATCTTCCAACAGATGCTGTTACAACATATTTAATAGCAGTATTAGGATTAATTGGTATTGATAAGGTAGATTTTATATATGCTGAAGGCACTGATATTAAACCATTAGGGAAATCTAAAGCACTTGAATTAGCTTCACAGCAAATTGCTTTACAAACGAACGTAGGATTGTAAGTATATTCTTCCTTATGGCAATGAAATTATAATTTTCTATTGTTCTAAGGTTCCTATTTAACATAATGGCGATTATACGAAACGAGAGTGTTAGAACCCATTTAAAGTGTCTATATTCTCACCAATAAAAATGTCTAGTTTATGATGGTTTTTATCACCATGGACTGGATATAAATATAGATGCTGATCACTATGTCTGACAAAGAAATTCAACGGCTTGCAGTTCTGCAAGACGTTCGAGATCATCGTATTACCCAGGTCCGTGCTGCTGAAATCCTAAATCTTTCCACCCGTCAAATTACCCGGTTATTGCAGAAGCTCAATCAAGATGGTGTCTCAGGTATGGCACATGCCAGTCGTGGTCAACCTGGCCATCGTCGCTATGATGACTTGTTAAAATCAAAGTGCCTTTCCATTATTGCTGAACATTTACTGGGCTTTGGACCCACCTTGGCGCATGAGAAGCTCAGCAGCATGTTTGACCTGAATATCCCGGTAGAAACGCTTCGGCGCTGGATGACGCCAATGACCTGTGGATTCCGCGATCCAAGCGCCTGAAGCGTCCATATCAGCCACGTTATAACCGGGATTGCTTCGGTGAACTGATCCAAATTGATGGCTCATATCATGACTGGTTTGAAGGTCGAGCTGCAAAATGCTGCTTGTTGGTTTATATCGATGATGCCACTGGAAAGCTGTTGCATCTGCGCTTTTGTGAGGCTGAAACGACCTTTGACTACATGCTTTCAACCCGAGCCTACATTGAACAATACGGCAAACCTCTAGCCTTTTATAGTGACAAGCATTCGGTATTCAGAGTTAATCAGAAATCCAGGCAAGACAGCCAGATTACGCAATTTGGGCGGATTCTGAATAATTTGAACATCGATATTATCTTTGCCAACTCACCCCAAGCCAAAGGTCGTGTGGAACGTGCCAACAGAACCCTTCAGGACCGTCTGATCAAGGAGATGCGCCTGGAAGGCATCGGTTCGATTGCAGAGGCCAATATATGGTTACCCTGCTTTATTGAGCAGTTCAATCAGAAGTTCGCCAAATGTGCGCGAAACTCAAAGAACCTGCATCGGCCATTAACCGAATCTGATCTTGAACTGGATGATATTTTTACCTGGCAGGAACCGCGTAAGGTCACCAAGAATCTGACCCTGACCTATGACAAGTGTATTTATATACTTGAACCGACAGAGCTGAATCATAAGCTTGTTGGGCAATACATTTCATTTCTGGAGTACCCGGATGGTACTGTGGCAATCATGCATGAAGGACGGAAGATCAACTATAGCGTCTTCAATAAACTGGCTGGACTACAGCAGAATGATGTGGTTGAGAATAAAAGATTAGGTTCGGTCCTGGCCCATATCCAGCAGCAACATGAGGAATTGGAGAAACAGAATAAACGTTCCCGTCTCAAGAAAAGTATGCCGAGTCGTAAAGCTCAGAAAGTTGTTATTGAACAAAGAAATTTAAATCCTGTGCTTGACTCTTGTAGTTAAAAACAGGACATTTTAAATGGTTTATCGCATAGACATTTTAATTGGGGAATAATATCTCTTCATCACACTTCTTACATTCCAACATCACCCCTAACTTTTCATTCCGTCCTTGCTCCGTCAAAACCCAAGGACGGTTTTGCCAAGGCGGATCATGCCGGACATGCTGTGTATGGCCACAAGCTAAAATGGCATACCAATGATTTTCATCATCCAAGGCAAAATCAACAATGGCTTGCTGCATATCAAACACCTATCTAAATTAAAATGATGCTGAAAAAGGGAAAAGAGTTCATCTTGAACAATTACAACGGTTTGAATATCAAATTGCAAAATAGACTGTGAAATTTGGTTTATTTCTGCCGCACGCTTAGGCCGCGACAATTCTATTTTTCCCGCCATGTTTGGCTTTATACAGCGCTAGATCAGCACGTTTAATTGTATCTTCGTAGGTGCAATCTTCAGGCATGATGGTTGTCACTCCTATGCTCACGGTGACATGCGCGTTATCTATTGAAAACCGACTTAATTCTTTTCTGGAATGTTCATGAATCCGTTTTGCAAACTGGATGGCCTGCTCGCAGCCCGTGTTGGGCAAGGCGACCACAAACTCATCTCCACCTAAGTGGCAGGCGCAATCGGTCTTACGCAGCGTTAAACGAAGAATATTTGCGACTGCTCGGATTGCCTCATCACCAACATGATGGCCTTTGCTGTCGTTGATCTTTTTGAGGTTATCAAGATCGAACATCAAGATCGAGGTCTGTATGGAATGCCGTAGGTATGACTCATAATGTAATGCTAAGTCATGCTCTAATTTTCTTCGGTTGAAAAGACCGGTTAACTGATCTGTATGGCTGAGTTCTTTCAGCTTGATTTCCAGGTTGTGACGCGCTGAAATATTACTTGCGACCCAAAGTACAACGTCTTCTTCATCTACCGAAAAACTGAGAGCTTGGATGCGCACCTCAAACCAAATGGACTCTTCAGGACCATAATCGGGCAGACCTTTTACATCCCTATTGCTCAATTCGTACTCTTCGATGAGTAGATTTCCTGACGCTAGAGCTTGGTCGATCAGTTGCATAAACAAGTTGGCTTTATCTGGCTTGATCACATCTGAAATATAGGTACCAACAAGACCGGAACCATTGTGATAATAACGATTATCGCGCCCGCCAAAAACTGCAACGTATTTTCCACTACGTGATATGACAAATGCAGGGTCTGGTAAAGCATCAAGAATGATAGCCATCTGCTCAATGTTGATCATCAATGAATTCTATTTTTTTATTTACAATAATTAACACAATAGCTAAAAAAATAAAAAGCACGTGTTTTTTCACCAAAAATAGTGATGGGCGAGATGTAGATGTGATGAATATCTGTCTCAATTGCTTGGCGTCGATTTACACAGGCCTAACGCCATAATGCTTTCATGGCTTATTTCCATTATTGAGATAAAGCCGATGATAGAAATGTTTTGAATTATCGCCTGCATCACACGAATCCATACATACACATGCAAAATCAGAATAAACAAAAGAAAAATCTCGGCTATACTCGTTCATAAATTGATAATGAACAGAGCACTGAATAATGCGTGTACTTGTTGTGATGGATCCCATCGAAAATGTAAACCTAAAAAAAGATACCTCAATGGCGATGCTATGGGCTGCAGCACGTCGTGGACATGAGCTAGGCTATGCATTACAGCAAGATTTATATATCGATCAAGGCAAAGCCTTTGGTTTGATTTCACCGCTAAAAGTTTTTGAAGACTACAACCACTATTACGAACTCGGCGAAAAACAAAAAGAATCAATTGCAGCTTATGACGTGGTTTTGATGCGTAAAGATCCGCCGTTTGATATGAACTTTGTCTACACCACCTATATTTTGGAACAGGCTGAACGCGAAGGCGCATGGATTATTAACAAGCCACAAAGCCTACGTGACTGCAATGAAAAATTGTTCGCGACGCAATTCCCTGAACTTCAAGTACCGACCTTGGTGACTTCACAGCAAAGTCTGATTCGTGAATTTTTACAAGAACATGGCGATGTGATCGTGAAACCATTAGATGGCATGGGCGGTATGGGCATTTTCCGTTTATACCAAGATGGCGTTAATATTGGTTCAACCATTGAAATCCTGACCAATAACGGCACACAGCCGATTATGGCGCAGCGTTACATCCCAGAAATTGTGGATGGCGACAAGCGCATCTTGATGATCAATGGCGAACCCGTACCGTATTGTTTGGCGCGTATTCCGCAAAATGGCGAAGTGCGTGGCAACTTGGCGGCAGGTGGTTTGGGCGAGGCGCGTCCATTGACCGAAAATGATAAAGCCATTGCAGCCAAAGTTGGGCCATTCCTTCGTGAAAAAGGGTTAGTGTTTGTTGGTCTGGATGTGATTGGTAATTACGTGACTGAAATTAATGTCACCAGTCCAACCTGCGTACGTGAAATTGATGCGCAATTTGGCACCTCGATTGCCGATGATTTATTTGATGTCCTTGAGGCAGGTTTAAAAGCTTAATTTTGCACTAGATTTAAAAGAGTCCTCCACGGGCTCTTTTTTTGTCCTGCGCTAAGGGGAGGGGAGCTTAAAAAGCAAAAAACTGTAAGTGAATGCAATTAAAGTGAAAAATTGTCTGATTTTTTTTCAATTCTCATAGATTAATAATAAAACTAGTTTAAACTTTTAAAATAGTAGAAAAAAACAATCATACGCCTGTTGAAAAAAAGTAAATTACCTTTCACGGTCATGCGTTTGTGATTACAATTGTTTGCTTAAAATCGAATATCATTAGCCTCTTTTTAGAATTGAAGAATTAGACAGTGACCGAAGTAACGCAAGTAAAGCCGAAACATGTCATGATGATGGCTGCCGGAACCGGTGGTCACGTCTTTCCAGCGCTCGCTGTTGCCAAAGAGTTGCAACAACAAGGCTGTGAAGTTTCTTGGCTCGCAACGCCAACAGGCATGGAAAATCGCCTGCTTAAAAATCATAATATTCCAATTTATCAAATTGATATCCAAGGCGTGCGCGGCAATGGAGTCGTGCGTAAGCTGATGGCACCGTTTAAAATTCTCAAAGCTACATTGAGTGCCATGCGTTATATGAAACAACTCAAAGTCGATGCAGTTGCAGGTTTTGGGGGGTATGTGGCTGGGCCAGGTGGCTTGGCGGCTCGTGCATTGGGCATACCAGTTATTATCCATGAACAAAATGCGGTAGCAGGTTTTACCAATACGCAGTTGTCACGTGTGGCCAAAATTGTCTGTCAGGCATTTCCAAATACCTTTCCAGCACAAGATAAAATCGTGACCACAGGTAATCCTGTACGTAAAGAAATTACAGAAATTTTAAATCCGTCATGGCGTTACCAAGAGCGTGAAAAAGCTGGGTTGCCATTACGGGTATTAATTGTAGGTGGCTCACTGGGCGCACGTGCCTTAAATGAATGTGTGCCGGCTGCTTTGCAGCAATTAGAACAGCCCCTCAGTGTATATCATCAGTGTGGTCAAAATAATGCTGAAAGCACATTGGCTCGTTATGCAAGTGCACCTGAACATATGCAAGTTGAAGTTCAGCCGTTTATTGAAGATATGGCAGCAGCCTATTCTGCAGCGGATTTGATTATCTGCCGTGCTGGTGCGCTAACCGTCACTGAAATTGCGACAGCGGGTGTGGCAGCCGTGTTTGTTCCTCTGCCAAGTGCAGTGGATGACCATCAAACTGCAAATGCCGGATTCTTGGCCAATATCAATGCCGCAAAAATTTGCCCACAAGCGGACATGACCGCAGAAAGTTTAACAGCGTTGTTGAAGCCGCTGATGAATCGCCAACGACTTATGGAAATGGCGGTTAAGGCTCGACAACAGGCACAACCCGATGCGACACAGCACGTGGTTGGTTTAATTCAAGATTTGTAAAATTCGAGTAATCTATGTCTCCATCAACGCCTGCCGATCAAGCGAAAAAGCTCATTAAAGTGCCAGAAATGCGCCGTATTAAACACATCCATTTTATTGGGATTGGTGGTGCGGGCATGTGCGGTATTGCTGAAGTATTGAAAAACCAAGGCTATAAAGTTTCAGGTTCAGATATTAAAGCGTCGAAAACTACGGCTCAGCTTGAAGAAAATGGCATTCAAGTTTTCATTGGTCATGCTGCTGAAAATATTCAAGGCGCCAATGTAATCGTGGTATCAACAGCTATTGATTCTGAAAACCCGGAAGTGAAAGCGGCGATTGAAACCCGTACACCTGTCGTGCGTCGTGCAGAAATGTTGGGTGAATTAATGCGTTACCGTCATGGTATTGCCGTTGCGGGGACGCATGGTAAAACCACGACAACCAGTCTTGTGACATGCATGTTGGCAGAAGAAAATCTGGACCCAACTTATGTCATTGGTGGTTTGTTAAATCGTACTGGTGTGAATGCTGCATTGGGTGCAAGTCGTTATATCGTGGCCGAAGCGGATGAATCAGATGCATCTTTCCTGCATTTACAGCCGATGGCAACGATTGTCACCAATATCGATGCTGACCATATGGATACCTATGGCGGTAGCTTTGATGTATTGAAAGATACCTTCGTACAATTCTTACAGCGTCTTCCATTTTATGGTTTAGCCGTGATGTGTGGTGATGATGCCAACATCCGTGAAATTATGCCGCGTATTGGTCGTCCTGTCGTGACTTATGGTTTCAATGAAGACAATGACATTCGTGCTGTTGATGTGGCTCAAGAAGGCATGCAATCACACTTTACCGTTTTGCGTAAAGACCGTGAGCCGTTACGTTTAACCATTAACTTGCCGGGTCTTCATAATATCTTAAATGCCTTGGCAGCGATTGGTATTGCAACGGATGAAGGTGTTTCTGATGCTGCGATTGCGCGTGCCTTAGAAAGCTTTAGTGGCGTAGGTCGTCGTTTCCAAGTACAAGGCGAATTTGAAGTTGAAGATGGCTTGGTGAAATTGGTCGATGACTATGGTCACCATCCAAAAGAAGTGGAAGCGACCATTAAAGCAGCACGTGCAAGTCATCCAGATCGTCGTTTGGTGATGATGTTCCAGCCACATCGTTTTAGTCGTACGCGTGACTGTTTTGATGACTTCGTCGATGTCTTGTCTCAAGTCGATCAACTGTTGTTATTAGAAGTTTATCCTGCAGGTGAAAAACCAATTGTAGGTGCGGATAGTCGTGCGTTGGCTCGAAGCATTCGTCTACGTGGTGAAGTTGAGCCGATTCTCATCGATCCAGTAGAAGGCAACTTACAAGCAGTAATGAAAAAAGTGTTACAAGCAAATGACTTGTTATTAACACAGGGCGCAGGTAATGTTGGAGCAATCTCAATCGAACTTGCTCAAAACAATCTCTATGTAAAATGATCATCGCTTGGTGATCCAAAGTTTGTTTAGACCGTAGATAAAAGTTTAAGGATATAAACGTGTCAAATGCTTCAAAATTCGGCAAAGTTGCCGTGTTATTAGGTGGGAAATCTGCCGAACGTGAGGTTTCTCTCGATAGTGGTAAAGCTGTACTTGAAGCATTGGTGCGTTCGGGTGTAAATGCCGAAGCATTCGATCCGCAGCAACGCAGTGTGACTGAGTTGGTGGCTTATGACCGTGCATTTATCGTACTTCATGGCCGTGGTGGTGAAGATGGTCAAATTCAGGGTACTTTGGAATGGTTAAACATTCCGTACACTGGAACGGGCGTTCAAGGCTCGGCGATTGGTATGGATAAAGTCAAAACTAAACAAGTTTGGCAAGGTTCAGAACTACCGACAGCACCATATCGTATTGTCAGTAAAGATTCAGATTTACAAGAAATTGTAGATTCAATTGGTTTGCCATTTATCATCAAGCCCGTGCATGAAGGTTCGAGCATTGGTATGAGCAAAGTTGAAAAAATTGAAGACTTTGCAACCGCAATTGCAAAAGCGACCCAGCATGATGCAGTCGTGATGGCTGAAAAATGGATTACCGGACGTGAATTTACCATTGTGATTTTAAATGGTCAGGCATTACCGGTGATTCGTTTAGAACCGCCTGCAGATGTGGCTTTTTATGATTACGAGGCGAAATATAACCGTAACGATGTGCAATATGGTATTCCATGTGGATTGACTGAAGATGAAGAAAAGCGTCTACAAGCTTTATCTTTACGTGCTTTCCAAGCGGTAGGTGCGAGTGGTTGGGGCCGTATTGACGCGATGCAAGATGCAGACGGAAACTTCTGGTTACTTGAGGTAAATACCGTTCCGGGTATGACCAGTCATTCTCTAGTACCAAAAGCAGCCAATGCCGTAGGTTATAGTTTTGATGATCTTTGTGTCGCAATTTTGGAACAAACCCTGACAGGTGCGGCACACTAAATTATGGCTCAACTTCCTGCGTCTATGCGCCGTAAACGTGCAGCAACGACATCGATACATGACAAACCACCGACACGTAAGGAAAAACTTACCAATGTGGGTGGATGGCTGTTGTTGTTTATTGCATGTGTGGTTTTGATTGCCGGAATTTGGGGGCTATATAAAGTCATGACGGATGCACGTGTGGCTGAACTTGATGTGGTGGGTGTGCGGAGCGCCCAAGAAAAACAACAAGTCATATCATACGTTTCACCGATGATGACTGAAAACTATTTTACCTCTGATTTACGTGTCATTCGTGACCGTACTTTAGAAATCTCTTGGGTCGATCGCGTGGTGGTATCGCGTGCATGGCCGAATGCAATTCGTGTACGGGTGATGCCGCGTCAAGCGATTGCACGTTGGGGAACTGGGCGACTGTTAAGCGACAGTGGTGATGTATTTGCCGAATTAACCCCGACCAATCATCAGAATTTACCGTTATTGCATGGGCCGACGAGTCAGTCCAAAATGATGATGCGTCGCTATAATGAAATTAATCAACTATTTATACCTGTTGGCATTCGTTTAAAAGAATTATATTTAACCGAACGAATGACTTGGTTTATGCAGTTTGATTCAGGCTTACGCGTGATTGTCGATCAAGATCAGACCATGAGTAAGTTGCAGCGTTTAAGTTATCTCGCACACAGTGACTTAAAACCTGTTTGGCCACGAATTTCTGCCATCGATTTGCGCTACCGAAATGGTTTAGCGATTCAATGGAAAAACTCTGTGCCAGCAAAGTCGGTAAATGGTCAGTTTGTTGTAACCAGTGATGACATAGGCATTGCGAATGCAGCGCCTGTAAAGCCATAATGATCGGCTTTATAAGTAGAGGCTTTAAGCCATAAATTAAACAAACATGTGAATGGTAGTAGTAAATAATGAATGAAGCTGTTCCCTCGGTTGTTGCGATTGACATTGGGACACACAAAGTTTCAGTTTTGATTGGTAAGGTACACGCGCCAGACAATATCCAAGTGGTAGGGATGGCGACCGCTCGTAACCGCGGCATGAATAAAGGGAAAATTGTCAGTCTCGATAAAGTTGTTACCGCAATTAAAAATGCAGTGCAGGAAGCGGAAGATATGGCGGAATGTCGTGTACATTCTGCGTGGATTTCCATTCCAAGTGCTGAACTAAAAAGTTTTTATGCCTCTGGTCGCACTCCAATTGAAAATAATGACCATGCGATTACCACCAATGAAGTGGTGCGTGCTTTAGAACTGGCTAAAGCCAGTCATTTAACGTCTGACCATTATTTGGTGAGTGCTGTACCTTTAGGTTTTGAACTAGATGATGAACCTGAATGGGTGCTAAACCCGATTCGCATGTCAGCACGGAGTATGACAGGACATTATCATTTGATGATGTTGCCCATCAGCACCATGCAGAATTTGGATCGCGCATTAAAAGGTGCCAATATTGGTGTTGAACGCATGGTCATTTCATCATTAGCAACAGCTGAAGCCAGTTTGCTTAAAGATGAAAAAGAATATGGTGTGTGCTTGGTTGATATTGGTGCTGGTACGACCAACATTGCGGTGTATTTAGATGGTCGCTTGGCGATGACACACACCTTGCAACGTGGCGGTGAGCATGTAACACGTGATATTGCTGCTGTATTGCAAACCACAACAGAAGAAGCTGAACGCATTAAGCTGTTGTATGGTTGTGTTGATCTGAAAGTGGTTAAACCTGAAAGTATGATTCAGTTCCAAGGTATTGATGGTCCACAAACCATTAGCCGTATTGAACTTACCGAAATCATTATTGCGCGCTATGAAGAAATCTTTAATCAAGTGCGTAATGAGTTGGTCGATCATGGTGCGATTCATGGGTTATACCATGGTGTTGTACTCACAGGTGATGCCTGCCAAATTGAAGGGATGGTGACATTTGCGCGTCGGATGTTAGGTGTTTCTGCACATTTAGGTAATCCACCTATGCAAGTGTATGCTGATGATCAACAGCAAGCCGCTTTACGTCGTTCACAATACGCGACTGCCGCAGGTCTGTTAATTTTCAGTCAAAGTGAAACACAAGATACGATCGTTGAGCCAGAAGATACGGAAAAACTTTCAGTATTGAATCGGGTAAAACGTGCATGGTCGGGCTTCAATGACACCTTGAAGTCGATCTTTTAAGTTGAAATATTTGGGAATATTGTTGGGAAGTTGTACGGATTATTGCTTGTACTTGACAAGCTGGAACTTGGACAGCATTCTAAAAAACAATTTTTATTAAGATCAAGGCAGTATACGGGCTGAAGTGTCTGCCAATTATGGATTAGGAATTTTTTAGGCATGGCCTCATTTGAATTTTTAGAAGATGATCAAAGCGACAGCAACGGTCAAGCCCGTTTCACAGTATTCGGTGTAGGTGGTGCTGGCGGCAACGCTGTGCAACATATGTTGGAATCAGATATCGAAGGTGTAAAATTTGTTTGTGCCAATACAGACAAACAAGCACTCGACCGCATGAATGCACAATTTAAAATCCAACTCGGCGAGCAAAGTACGCGTGGTTTGGGTGCAGGTGCAAATCCACAAGTGGGTCAAACTGCTGCTGAAGAAAGCCGTGAGTTGATTCGCCAACACCTTGAAGGTACGGACATGGTGTTCGTGACTGCAGGTATGGGTGGTGGTACAGGTACCGGTGCTGCGCCAGTTGTTGCTGAAATTGCCAAAGAAATGGGTATCTTAACTGTAGGTGTGGTGACGACTCCGTTTAACTTTGAAGGTAAACGTCGTCAGCAATCTGCTGAGAAAGGTATTGAAGCACTTGAGCAACATGTTGATTCTCTGATTATTATTCCGAACCAACGTCTACTTAAAGTATTCCGCGATATTTCAATGAAAGATGCTTATAAAAAGGCAGACGATGTATTGTTAAATGCGGTACGTAGTATCTTTGATCTTGTCGTGCGTCCGGGTCATATCAACCTTGACTTCGCCGATTTGAAAACTGCCATGAGTACACGTGGTTATGCAATGATGGGTGCAGGTTCTGGTCGTGGTGAAAACCGTGCGCGTCAAGCTGCTGAACAAGCGATCCGTAGCCCATTGTTAGATAACGTGACCATCATGAATGCAAAAGGCATTTTGATTAACGTTACAGGTGGCGATGACGTAACCTTCGGTGAAATTGAAGAAATCACTGATGTGGTGAACCAAATTGTGGATCTTGATGAAGGTCAAGTGTTCTACGGTACGGTATTTGATCCAGATGCACGTGATGAAATTAGCGTAACGGTGATCGCAACGGGTTTAACTCGTAATTCTGCCGATTCTGCTGAGCCAGTGAAACGCCCTGTCTCACAAGCAACGCGTACAGTCGCTTCTGCACAAGTACCTGTAGATGAAGATGATGTGCCAGCGATTCAACGTCAGCACAATGAAGCAGCAGCTCCAGCTGCAGCAGCGGCGTCAGCATCCAATTCACGCCCTACGCCAATGAGTATTCAAGACTATTTGAAAAATCAGCAACGTAAATAACATAAATTCAATGACTTAAATGTCTATTGATTACAAAAGGTAGCTGATCAGCTACCTTTTTGTTTTTTATCAATGGCTAAATATGCTAACGTATAGCGGTTTTGTGAACTGATGATAGAAGACACATGTTGAAACAACGTACCCTGAAACGCATCGTGAAAGCGAGTGGCATCGGACTGCATAGTGGGCAAAAAGTGATGATAAACTTTGTACCACATCATGCCGATGGGGGGATTGTGTTTCGTCGTATCGACTTAAATCCACCGATTGATATTCCAGCCGATGCTATGCTGATTCAAGAAGCATTCATGTGTTCTAACTTAGTACAAGAAAATGCCAAGGTGGGCACAATTGAGCACATTATGAGTGCGATTGCTGGTTTAGGGATTGATAACCTGATCGTGGAAGTGTCGGCGTCTGAAGTGCCCATTATGGATGGGAGTGCCGGCCCGTTCATTTATTTGCTTATGCAAGGTGAACTACAAGAACAAAATGCACCTAAAAAATTCATAAAAATACGCAAACCTGTCGAAGCACTGATCGATGATAAACGTGCTGCCTTCCAACCCCATGACGGTTTCCAATTAAATTTTACGATTGATTTTGACCATCCTGCATTTAAGAAAGAATTTCAGTCGGCAACAATCGACTTTTCAACCGAAACATTTGTCTATGAAGTTAGTGAAGCGCGGACTTTTGGCTTTATGAAAGATTTAGATTACCTCAAAGCTAATAATTTGGCTTTAGGGGCGAGTCTCGAAAATGCCATTGGTGTAGATGACAATGGTGTGGTCAATGAAGAGGGCTTACGCTTCTCGGATGAGTTTGTTCGTCACAAAATATTAGATGCTGTGGGTGATTTATACTTGCTCGGTCATCAAATTATTGCGAAATATGATGCCTATAAGTCAGGTCATGCATTAAATAATCAGTTATTACGCAATGTCAAAAGTGATCCAGACAGCTATGAAATTGTAACATTTGATGACATTAAAGATTGCCCAATTAGTTATGTGAATGTGACATAAGTCATTGTCTTATAATAGTGATGTTATATTGTATCATTTGTAAGTGTTAAGTCTGTCACAATCTGAATATTCAAATTTGTCTGTTACAACTCGGTGGTTACTTTTTATTGCTTGCCAAACGCAGCATTGCTTGGCTAAGCTTAGGGTCGCTCACAAAGTCAGCAGCATTACGGAGTAAATCCTGAGTTTCTGTACTGAGGGTTCTTGAAATTTTTTCAGGGGAATGGGGCGTTGGAGACGGAGTTCTCAGACGAACTTGAATCTTGTGTAAATCCTTGAATTCGTATATTTGTGATAACTGTGCAATATATTGCTTTTGTAAATAGGCCAACTGACTTATCAGTGCCTGATTTTCACCAGTTAATATAAGTACACCGTTTATATAACAAACGACTTGCCATTGATCCGGTTGGGGTAATAGCGGTTGGACAATTTTCGTAAGCTTCTGCCATGCAGCAACTTGCGTTGAGAGAAACGAAAAGTTTCCTGTTTTTATGTGTTTTCTTGTTGGTTGAAAGACGTTGACAGGTTCTGACATACATATTTCCTACATGTTTATGTCTTAATCTTATGCGCTCCTTTTGGCTGATATCAAGGACGAAATCACACAAGGAACAAAAGAGAACAGTTTATAGAGGTTTTTTATGCATTTACGACGTATTTTATTGGCGTTTTCATTGGCTGCTTCGGCCGCTTCAGTCGCTTTTGCAGATTTAGTTGAATTAAATCAAGCAGATTCATCATCAGATCGTATTGAACAGTTAACTCGCACTTTGTCTCAAGGTGCTTACTCTGAAAGCAATGATATTGATATTCCAGCAGAAACAAAGTTGAATGTTAAAATTCGTGAAAAATCAATTGAACTCAACAATGCGACAATCGCAAAAAAATACGGTTCAAGCAATTCCTCTAAAAACTATTCAGCAAGTTCAAATAATCCATATTCATGGTTAATTGCCCACCCACTTCCAGACATGAAGCGTGTAAGTTCAAACTATGGTGGTCGTACCATGGGTGGCCGTGCGGAGAATCATTCAGGTTTAGATCTTTCTGCGGCTAGTGGCACACCTATTTATGCAACGGGTCCAGGCATTGTAACAAAGTCAGGTTGGGGCACAGGTTATGGTCAATATGTTGAAATTAACCATGGTAATGGTTACCTGACACGTTATGCACATGCATCACGCTTAATTGCACGTGTAGGCGACCGTGTTGCTGCGGGTGAGCATATTGCTAACGTTGGTTGTACTGGTCGTTGTACTGGCCCACATTTGCATTACGAAGTAGTGAAAGATGGTCAACGTAAAAACCCATCAACGTATTTAGCGATGTTACCATAAGCACATATAACATCTATATACGAAGCCATTGTCTGAACCTCTACAGACAATGGCTTTTTTATTTATCGCTAATAACTATAAAATTATCATTCTAAAAAATATTGTCTGTATGAAAAATGGCGAAAATTGACCCAAAAATGTAAATTTGTGTAATTGTTAATCAATAAGTATTTAGTAAATAAATAACAGAGCTATTTCGTATTCATTTGTGGCGATAACTGAGCCTAGCCAAAATATGGTACTAATAGAGCCATATATTTAGCACATAGGATAGGTGAAGTATGGCGTTTTATGGCGATACAGATGCGCAAGAAACCCAAGAATGGCAGGACGCATTTGATTCAGTTTTACAGCACATGGGAACTGACCGCGCTGCATTTTTGCTTGAAAAACTCTATCAACAAGCGATTGCTAAGCACGTTCCCATTCAGCGACTAAATACTCCTTACTTAAATACCATTTCAGTTGAAGAACAACCGCCTATGCCGGGTGATTCGGATATGGAGCGCCGTATTCGTGCGCTGATCCGCTGGAATGCGTTAGCAATGGTACTGCGTGCCAATAAAACCGGTGACGATTTAGGTGGTCACTTGGCAAGTTTTGCATCATCTGCCACTTTATATGACGTGGGTTTTAACCACTTCTTCCGTGCCAATAGCGACAGCTTTGGCGGTGACATGATCTATTATCAAGGTCACTGTGCGCCAGGTATCTATGCACGTTCGTTCTTAGAAGGTCGTTTGACTGAAGAGCACTTAAATAATTTCCGTCGTGAAGTTGGCGGTAAAGGTTTGCCGTCATACCCACATCCATATTTGATGCCAGATTATTGGCAGTTCCCAACTGTATCGATGGGTCTAGGTCCAATCATGTCGATCTATCAAGCACACATCCAAAAGTACTTGATGAATCGTGGCCTGATCAAAGAAGAAAACCGTAAAGTTTGGGCTTACCTCGGTGATGGTGAAATGGATGAGCCTGAAAGTACAGGTGCCATTTCACTTGCAGGTCGTGAAAAGCTCGACAACCTAATTTGGGTCGTGAACTGTAACTTACAGCGTCTAGATGGCCCAGTTCGTGGTAACGGTAAAATTATTCAAGAACTTGAATCATTGTTCCGTGGTGCAGGCTGGCGCGTGATTAAGGTGGTATGGGGTCGTCATTGGGATCCGCTACTAGCAAAAGATGATTCAGGTGCCTTAAAAGCGGTGATGGAAGAAGCGGTCGATGGTGACTTCCAGCGTTATCAAGTGAAAGGTGGTGCGTATACGCGTGCACATTTCTTTGGTAAGTATCCTGAAGCTGAAGAGTTGGTGCGCAACTTAAGCGATGAAGATATTGATAACCTGAACCGTGGTGGTCATGACCCATTCAAAGTGTATGCGGCTTATGCCGAAGCGATGAAGGAAACGGGTCAGCCAACAGTTATCTTGGCAAAAACAGTCAAAGGTTATGGTTTGTCGGAAGAGATTGAAGCAGTCAATAAGACGCATCAAATCAAGAAAATGCAGCTTGAGTCGTTGAAATACGTGCGTAACCGTTTCAACTTGCCATTTACCGATGAACAGCTTGAAGAAGTGCCATTCTACCGTCCAAGTGAAAATTCACCTGAAATTAAATACATGAAAGCACGTCGTGAAGCATTGGGTGGTTACCTACCTGCACGTCGTAAAGAAAGTGAACAGTTGGCTATTCCTGAACTTTCTGTCTTTGATACAGTATTGAAAGGTTCAAATGGTAAAGAGCAATCGACCACTATGGTGATGGTGCGTTTGATCTCTGCACTGCTTAAAGAAAAAGCGATTAAAGATCGTGTTGTGCCAATCGTACCGGATGAAGCGCGTACTTTCGGTTTGGAAGGTATGTTCCGTCAGTTGGGGATCTATGCTGCGCATGGTCAAAAATATACCCCTGAAGACCAAGAACAGTTGATGCATTACCGTGAAGCCAAAGATGGTCACATGTTACAAGAAGGGATTAACGAAGCGGGTGCGATGAGTGCTTGGGCTGCGTTAGGAACCAGTTATTCAACCAATAACTTGCCAATGATTCCGATGTATATGTACTACTCGATGTTCGGTTTCCAGCGTATTGGCGATATTGCATGGGCTGCAGGTGATGCACAGGCGCAAGGTTTCTTGCTCGGTGCAACTGCGGGTCGTACAACACTGAACGGTGAAGGTTTACAGCACCAAGATGGTCATTCACATATCTTGGCAAATACGATTCCAAACTGTATTTCTTATGACCCATGTTTTGGTTATGAGTTGGCAGTAATCGTACATGATGGTTTAAAACGCATGTACGTGAACCAAGAGCGTGTGTTCTACTACTTAACAGTAATGAATGAAAACTACGAACATCCAGCTATTCCTGAAGGTGCTGAAGAAGGCATTAAACGTGGTATGTATCTCTTCGAAGAAGATGAGAAAGCAACGGTTCAATTGATGGGTTCAGGTGTGATTCTGCGTGAAGTGATTAAAGCAGCGAAAATCCTTCGTGATGAATATCAAATTCATTCAAATGTGTGGAGCGTCACTAGCTTTAACGAATTAGCTCGTGATGGTATGGCGTGTGAAGAATACAACCGCCTACATCCATTGGCTGAAGATACGAAAGAAGCTTGGATCTCTCAATTACTTCGTGAAAAAGACGGTATTGTGGTATCAGCAACCGATCACATGCGTGCTTATAGCGAACAAATCCGTGCTTATCTTCCAGACAATCGTCCGTTCGTTGCATTAGGCACAGATGGTTATGGTCGTTCAGATACACGTGGCAACTTACGTAGCTACTTTGGTGTTGATGCCGCACATATTGTGGTAGCAACATTGAAAAAACTCGCGGATGAAGGCGAAGTTGATGCACGTTTGGTTAAAGATGCCATCTCAAGCTTTGAGCTAGATACTGACCGTCCAGTGGCATGGGCTCCGCAGGAAACGCCGGAACTGCATGCTGTGGCTGACTACAAAGAGGAGAACTAATCATGCAAATTACGACTCCTGATATTGGTGTAGATAAAGCAACGGTCGCTGAGATTTTAGTGAAAGTCGGCGACACCATTAGCGTTGATGACAGCATTGTGTTGTTAGAGTCTGACAAAGCCTCTGTTGAAGTGCCAAGCACTTCGGCAGGCGTGGTGAAAAGCATTGCAGTCAATCTAGGTGACAGTGTTGCTGAAGGTGCTGTGCTGATCGAGTTGGAAGCAGAAGGTCAAAGTACTGCTACCGTTGAGCCAGTACAAAATGCAACTGAAGACCAAGCAGCAGAACCAACTCCGGTTGTGGAAGCAGAACAAGCTGCAGCAGCACCTGTTGCAGCCAATGCTCCTCAGTCGCAAAGTGTCGATGTGCAAGTCCCTGATATTGGCGTAGAAAAAGCTACTGTAAGTGAGATTTTGGTCTCTGTTGGTGATGAGATTGATGTTGATCAAAGTATTATCGTGGTGGAATCAGATAAAGCGACAGTCGAAGTCCCAAGTACTGTATCAGGCCGTGTCGAATCGATCACGATCAGCGCTGGCGATGTAGTGAAAGAAGGTGTAGTGATTTTAACGGTGAAAACGGCGGCTTCATCTGCTGCGGTTGAATCGGCTCCTGTGCAAGAAACTGCACAGCCTGTTGCTGCACCTGTTGTTGCAGAAGCAGCACCAGCGCCGTCTACGGCTGCGGCGTCTGGACCTGTTGAAATTGCAGTGCCTGACTTAGGTGTTGATAAAGCAGCAGTGGCTGAAATTTTAGTCGCTGTGGGTGATGTGGTTGAAAAAGACCAAAGCATCATCGTGGTGGAATCAGACAAAGCAACGGTAGAAGTGCCAAGCTCTACAGCTGGTAAAATCACCGCGATTCATGTCCAGTTAGGGCAAAGTGTCTCTGAAGGCGTCGCTTTAGTGACGATTGCAGCTGAAGGTCAAGCTGTTGCAGCACCCGTGCCAGCAGCGAAACCTGCACCAGCTGTAGCACAGCCTGCGACAGTTGCTCCAAAAGCTGAAAGCAAAGTTGAAGCAGCAGCACCGCAACCACAAGGCGCAGATAAGCTCACCAAAGAGCAAAATGCTGCCAATGCCAAAGTGTATGCAGGTCCGGCCGTTCGTAAGCTTGCACGTGAATTGGGTGTGGTTTTAGCAGAAGTCAAAGCATCTGGCCCGCATGAGCGTTTAATGAAAGAAGATTTATTCGCTTATGTGAAAACCCGTTTGACCACTCCGCAAGCTGCACCAGCAGCGCAAGCTGTGGCACAGGTTTCAGGTTTGCCGAAGTTGCCAAGTTTTGATGCTTTTGGTGGGGTCGAAGAGAAAGTTTTGACGCGTTTACAACAAGTGTCGATCCCGCAATTGTCTTTAAACAACTTTATCCCGCAAGTGACACAATTCGATGCTGCGGATATTACCGATCTTGAAGCTTGGCGTAATGATTTAAAAGCTAACTTTAAGAAAGAAGGTATTGGCTTAACCATTATGGCTTTCATCATCAAAGCAGTGGCTTATTTGTTGAAAGAAGAGCGTGAATTTGCAGGTCATTTGTCTGATGATGGCAAGTCAGTATTGTTACGTAATGAAATCCATATGGGGATTGCCGTTGCCACGCCTGATGGTTTGACCGTGCCTGTACTGCGTAATCCAGATCAAAAATCGATTAAGCAGATTGCAATTGAGCTGGGTGAGCTGAGTCAAAAAGCACGTGACAAAAAGTTGTCGCCGAAAGACCTACAAGGTGCGAACTTTACCATTACCAGTCTGGGTTCAATTGGTGGTACGGCATTTACACCGTTGGTCAACTGGCCACAGGTGGCGATTTTAGGTATTTCACCTGCAACCATGCAGCCGGTATGGAATGGTGAAGGCTTTGATCCACGCTTGATGCTGCCGCTGTCATTGTCATACGATCACCGTGTAATTAATGGTGCAGACGCTGCACGTTTTGTCAATAAACTGACGAAGCTGCTCAAAGATATCCGAACTTTGTTGATCTAATCTGACCTGTTTAAGTTTCAAAATGAACCCTGCGTTGGCAGGGTTTTTTTATGGCATCGTGGTGGTGGGCTGACAAAGCCAGTCAGGAAGCTCAATGGGTGAGGGGTAGAGCTTTAATGCTGAGTTGGCATTGAGGTTGTAGGTAAGTGGAAGCGTACGATGCGGGTGCGCCGTCGACCAAAGCTTATGTCGTAAATGTTCAAAGCGTTGGAAGTCTTTTAAAAATAAGCCCCAAAACTTTTCATAATGCCCCAGTTCTTGCACATGTTGATGTTGATACGCATGTGTTTGGCCCTGTTGGTGCTGGAAGTCATAGCCCATCAGCCAAATACGCTGCGGTTGAAAGAGATGTGCGAGTGAATAGGCTTGAAGGCCGCAATTATTACCATACACAAAGTACGGTGAATGAAATACCTCCGCTTGCGTATCGATGCGCACGGTTTTAAGGTTAATCACTTCATGTTCAGGATATGGACGGTTGTGACCTAAACCACATCCGCTAATGATGTCACCTTGAAAGCAGGCTTTGAGCATGGGTTGATAGTGTAACCACCACGCATAATCTGAATGATGGGCAATTTGAGCCTGAGGAAGTTGAAGAAAACTTTGATTACAGCAAATGATCAGCAGTTTTTTTGAGGGCTGAATGGTGGTTAAGTCGAAATTGAGCTGAGATGGACCACCTGCAATGATTAATACATCCTGCACATGCATATAGTGTTGAATAAATTCTTGAAATTTTTGATTATTGCTTTGCATATCAAATTGAGTCATCGAAAATTAAAATTGCGAAAACATGCATTCCTCGCTAGAATAGCATTACTTCATTGGGGAGTAGCCGCTTTTTACGCAAAGTAAAAAGGTGATGGTCAACATATTTGCTCTAAAACGAGCATGGTCATCATAGCAAAGAACCAAATGAGCTCTTCGTAGCTTTCTTTTGTTGGCAAGACCTTTGATTTATCACTCTGCACATTGGCTAGCAGGAGGGATAAGTCATCGGTATATGTTATTGCTAGCCAGAGAAATGCACCATGTTAACCGCTTTCTTCATTTCCCTTGCTGTTGTTGCCCTGTCAGAAATGGGTGATAAAACACAATTACTTGCCTTACTGCTTGCTGCACGTTTTCGTAAACCCGTTCCGATCTTAATTGCAATTTTCCTCGCGACTGTGGTGAACCACGGGGTTTCTGCTGTGCTGGGTCAATGGATTACCACCGTTTTAAGCCCAATCGTTTTATTGTGGATCGTTTCTCTGGGCTTTATTGCCATGGCGGTGTGGATGTTGATCCCCGATCAATTGGATGATGAATCTGAAAGTATCAATAAGTGGCAAAAATATGGGGTTTTCGGCGCCACTTTCGTTTTGTTCTTCTTGGCTGAAATTGGAGATAAAACCCAAATTGCCACTGTTGCACTGGCTGCACGCTTTGACAGTATTGGCTGGGTGACTTTGGGGACGACATTAGGCATCATGTTGGTTAATGCGCCTGCGGTATTTATTGGCAACAAACTAGCAGAAAAACTACCGATTTCACTGATTCATAAAATTGGCGCCTTGGTATTCTTGGTGATTGGTTTGGCTGCGTTGGCACAACACTATTTATTTTAAATAATGATCTCACCATATTAAAAATACATGAAATCCTGAGTTAAAAACTCAGGATTATTTGCCAATAAATGAGACCCAATTCACTGATATTTCAGATAATATTGACTGAATATTTATTGTAAGTTTCCCTAAATAAATATATGTTATTCACCTATAGAATATATATTTTTTGATAAAAAATTTGGGGAATGGGAATGGCTTTCGAACGCACAACATCACAGGTACTTTATGATGATGGAAAGCATAAATGTATTAGCTTTACCAGCTTGGTAAAAGGCGAGGGCGTACAGGCGAACCAGTTCCTGATTTTGGATAATGAGCGCGCAGCAGTGCTCGATCCGGGTGGTGACTTGACCTATGTCCCACTGACTATGGAACTGAATAAATATACCCGTTTGACCAATCTTGACTATGTGATGGCCTCGCATCAGGACCCTGACATTATTACTTCGATGCCACGTTGGTTGGTTTATACCGACGCCAAAGTGGTGGCATCTAAACTGTGGGCGCGTTTCTTACCACATTTAAACTCTGCATTCATGAGTGACCGCATGAAAGGCAACTGGTTGGATCGTCTGATCGAACTGCCAGATCATGGTCAGGTGATTCCATTAGGCAACAGTCATTTGGTGGCTGTTCCTGCACACTTCCTACATTCAGTTGGTAACTTCCAATTTTATGACCCGATTGCCAAAATTTTATTCTCAGGGGATATGGGCGCATCTATGGTGGATGATGCCTCTAAACCTTTAGAAAATTTTGCCGCTCATATTCCTAAAATGAAAGGCTTCCATCAGCGCTACATGTGTTCAAACAAAGTGATCCGTCTTTGGGTCAACATGGTACGGACGATGGATGTGGAAATGATCGTACCGCAGCACGGCACGCCATTTATTGGTAAAGAACAGATCAATCAATTCTTAGATTGGATCGAAACCTTGCAGTGTGGTGTCGATTTAATGGATGAAACAGTCTTTACTTGCCCAGTATAATGACTTGAAAATTTCAAAAAATAATTGAGTTTGCAGATAACATTTTTTAATATTTTTCGTCCATAAAATAAGCTTTTAGATGACGAGAATAGATAAAAATGTTGTCTCAAATACCGACTCAGGATGCATGTTTAACCTGTGGAGCATGTTGTGCTCACTATCGCGTTTCTTTTTATTGGGCAGAAGGGCTAAATATGCCTGAACATTATACGGAACCTGTGACATCGGTGTATTCATGTATGGTGGGTACGAATCAGGCAAATCCACGTTGTATTGCTTTGGGTGGAGAAGTAGGCAAACAGGTGAGTTGTAACATGTATGAGGCACGTAGTTCATCTTGTAAAGAAGTTCAAATCGCCGATGAGCAATGTAATAAAGCACGCATCGCGCATCAAATGATTCCATTGATCAGTATTCCACTGCATGACGCTGAAAATGACGAAGATTTCGATCAAGTCAGTTAAGGCTTTATTTCCAGAATAAATTTATTGAAATTAAGCGGTAGAATCTTCGGATTCTGCCTATATTGCACTGGATGCTGACCAACCCCCAGAGTATTCTTGCTGAAAACAGCATATTCGATGGTTAATATTAAAAACTCCGTAAAGAATTGCCGCAATTAAAATGAAAATTGAACGGAAATTTGTATATAATGGCTCACGGAAATTACCAGCGAGACTGTTATGTTGACCATCGTTCAAGAAGCCCTAACCTTTGATGATGTCTTATTACTCCCTGCCTATTCTACTGTTCTCCCAAAAGATGTCTCTCTTAAGACACGTTTCACACGTGGCATCAATTTGAATATTCCACTTGTTTCTGCTGCAATGGATACTGTGACTGAATCACGTATGGCGATTGCAATGGCGCAAAACGGTGGTATCGGTATCCTGCATAAAAACATGGATATTGCTGCACAAGCTGCAGAAGTTCGCCGCGTGAAAAAATTTGAAGCAGGTATGGTGAAAGACCCAATTACCGTTACACCAGAAACGACTGTACGTGAGCTGATTGCTTTAACTCAAGCAAATAACATCAGCGGTGTACCAGTGGTGAAAGACGGTCAAGTGGTGGGTATTGTTACTGGTCGTGACACTCGTTTTGAAACCAATCTTGAGCAACCTGTTAGTAACATCATGACAGGTCATGATCGTTTGGTGACTGTTCGTGAAAACGAATCAAAAGAAAACATCCAAGCATTACTTCAAAAGCACCGTATTGAAAAAGTCCTTGTTGTAAATGACAACAACGAACTGAAAGGTTTAATCACGGTTACTGATTTCCGTAAAGCTGAAAACTATCCAAACAGCTGCAAAGATGACTTAGGTCGTTTACGCGTTGGTGCTGCAGTTGGTACAGGTGCAGAAACACCAAGCCGTGTAGAAGCATTGGTAGAAGCGGGTGTTGATGCGATTGTTGTTGATACAGCACATGGTCACTCTGCAGGTGTAATTGAACGTGTACGTTGGGTTAAAGCCAACTATCCACAAGTTCAAGTGATTGGCGGTAACATCGCGACTGGTGATGCAGCTCTTGCATTATTAGATGCTGGCGCAGATGCAGTGAAAGTGGGTATTGGCCCGGGTTCAATCTGTACTACACGTATTGTGGCTGGTATTGGTATGCCGCAAATCTCTGCGATTGACAGCGTTGCCAATGCACTAAAAGATCAAATTCCATTGATCGCAGACGGTGGTATCCGTTTCTCTGGTGATATGGCAAAAGCGATTGGTGCAGGCGCGAGTACCATCATGGTAGGTTCATTGATGGCGGGTACAGAAGAAGCACCGGGCGAAGTTGAATTCTTCCAAGGTCGTTACTACAAAGCCTATCGTGGTATGGGTTCATTGGGTGCGATGGCAGGTGCAACAGGTTCTGCTGACCGTTATTTCCAAGACTCAAAAGCAGGCGCTGAAAAACTTGTACCAGAAGGTATTGAGGGTCGCGTACCTTACAAAGGCCCAATGGGTAACATCGTTCATCAAATGATGGGTGGTTTACGTTCATCTATGGGTTATACCGGTTCTGCGGTGATCGATGACTTACGTAAAAATGCACAGTTTGTCAAAATTACTGCGGCAGGTATGTCTGAATCTCACGTACATGACGTGACTATTACTAAAGAAGCACCAAACTACCGTGTTGGTTGATATTTAGTAGCTTTTAGCCGAAAAGGCCGTCATTAATATGACGGCCTTTTTGTTTTTGGTGTAAAGTATTTGCAGTAAAAAGTGATGATTAAGATCACCATTAAGAAGTGAGTACAACATGAGTTATTTTGGTACAGATGGCATTCGTGGCAAATTCGGTGAATTACCTATTACCCCTGAATTTGCATTAAAACTAGGATTTGCCGCAGGTAAAGTATTAAAACAATACAGTAAAAAAGCAAAGCCCATCGTTGTACTAGGTAAAGATACCCGATTATCGGGCTATATTTTAGAGTCAGCATTACAAGCCGGTTTAAACGCAGCAGGTGTTTATGTTCACTTGTTGGGTCCATTACCTACACCCGCAATTGCCCATTTAACTCGTGCATTACATGCCAGCTTAGGCATCGTGATCTCGGCGTCGCATAACCCTTATTTTGATAATGGCATTAAGTTCTTCTCGAGCGAAGGTAAAAAATTGCCGGATGAAATTCAAGAAGCCATAAACAAAGAACTTGAAAATGACTTGGTGATCGAAGACTCTGCAAACTTAGGTAAAAGTCTGCGTGTAAAAGATGCCAATGGTCGTTATATCGAGTTTTGTAAATCAACCTTCCCGTACCATTTTGACCTGACAGGCTTAAAAATTGTGGTGGACTGTGCCAATGGTGCAGCCTATAGCGTCGGTCCATCGGTATATCGTGAACTGGGTGCAAAAGTGATTGCGCTGTTTAACGAACCGGATGGTTTAAACATCAATAAAGACTGTGGTTCGACGCATCCTGAGTTTTTACAAAAAGCAGTGGTTGAACATCAGGCGGATTTAGGGATTGCCTTTGACGGTGATGCTGACCGCGTGATTATGGTCGATAAAAACGGTCAGCAAATTACTGGTGACCATATTCTTTATATTTTAGCCACTCAAGCGAGTCAAAAACCTGCGGGTATCGTGGGTACGGTAATGAGCAATATGGCGCTTGAAATTGCTTTAGATCAAGCCAAAGTGCCGTTGCTTCGTGCCAAAGTTGGTGACCGCTATGTTCTACAAGGCCTAGAAGAAAAGGGCTGGGTAACGGGCGGTGAACCATCAGGTCATATCTTGACTTTGGACAAGAGCACCACAGGTGATGCGATCATTGCTTCACTTCAGGTGTTAACTGTGATGGTTGAGCAAGGTAAAGCTTTGCATGAATTGGTGGAAGGGTTTGAGTTATTACCAAATGTCTTGGTGAATGTTCGCTTGGCTGCGATGTTTGATCCCTACGCCGTACCTGCACTGGTGAGCGAGTTTGAAAAAGCTGAAGCTCAGCTTAAAGGGCGTGGTCGCATCTTGATTCGTAAATCAGGCACAGAGCCGGTCATTCGTGTCATGGTTGAAGGTAATGACCTTGAAGAAGTCACCGCATTGGCAAATCATTTGGCCGATGCTGTTCGTGCCAATGCAGCTTAAATCAAGAGGGGAAATTGCATGAATGATGTGATTAAGGACTTAAGTGAACTGCGTTTAACTTATCAAAAAGGTGAGTTGCATGAAGATCAGGTGAACCGTGATCCACATGAGCAGTTTTTATTATGGTTTAACCATGCCTTAGAAGCACAATTGCATGAACCCTATGCTATGTCTTTGGCTACGGCAAATGCCCAAGGTCGTCCGCACGTGCGGACGGTCTTGTTGCGCGGTGCGACCCATGCAGGTTATGACTTCTACACCAACTATGACAGTCAAAAAGGCAATGATCTGCTCGATAATCCTTATGCAGAATTATTGTTTTATTGGCAAGAGCAGGAACGTCAAATTCGGGTCAGTGGTCGTGTGGAAAAGATATCTCTCGAAGAATCGACAGATTATTACCATAAGCGACCGCGTGATAGCCAAATTGCAGCGCACATTAGCACCCCACAAAGTGGTGTTATTGCCAGCCGTGAAGAATTACAACAGCGATTCCAAAATTTGCATGATCAAGTGGAAAGCAAAGACGTTTTGGAGAAACCTGAGTTTTGGGGCGGCTATCGTTTAGTTCCGGATTATTATGAATTTTGGCAAGGCCGTCCGAATCGTTTACATGACCGCTTGAGTTATAAACTACAGGATGGTCAATGGGTTTTACAGCGACTGATGCCATAAATGTCTAAACTTTTAATTCAACAAAGACCCTATTTGACGCGCCCTGAAGATATTCAGGGCGTTGCCCCGTTTATTGCTGATTTATTGGCACGTCGCGGGGTTTCTTCCGCACAAGAGCTGGAATTGAAGCTTAAGCATTTACATGCCCCGAGCTTAAAAGGCATGCAGCAAGCCATAGAGTTGATCGACCAAGCCATTGATGCACAGAAAAAAATCGTCATTGTGGGCGACTATGATGCCGATGGTGCGACCAGTACTGCATTGATGGTCTTGGCACTGCGTGATATGGGCGCGGATGTTGAATATCTGGTTCCAGATCGTTTCAAATATGGTTATGGTCTGACACCTGCCATTGCCGATTTGGCCTTCGTGAGCTTTACTCCAGATGTGCTGATTACGGTCGATAATGGTATTTCGAGCCATGCTGGTGTAGCACAGGCACAGGCGCATGGTATGCAGGTGATCATTACCGATCATCACCTGACCACAAAGGAAACACCACAAGCAGAAGCGGTGGTAAATCCCAATCAGCTGGGATGTGAATTTCCAAGCAAAGCCTTGGCTGGCGTGGGTGTTGCATTTTATGTGTTGGCAAATTTGGCCAGTATGCGCAAAAAAAATGCTAAATCCACAGCCAACCTCAGCCAATATTTGGACTTGGTGGCCTTAGGTACTTATGCCGATGTTGCAAGTCTAGATCTGAATAATCGGATTTTGATCGATGCTGGTTTGAAGCGGATACAGCAAGGATTATGTCGTCCAGGAATCAGTGCATTATTGGATATCGCCGGCCGTGATCCTGCACAGTTAAAAGCACAGGACTTAGGCTTTGTAGTCGGCCCGCGACTCAATGCTGCTGGGCGTATGGAGACTATGGATATTGGGATTGAGTGTCTGATTGCGGCAGATTTAAGTACAGCTTATCCGATTGCGCAGCAGTTGAATCAACTCAATATTGAAAGACGCCAAGTCGAAGGGCAGATTAAACAGGAAGCTCTGGCTGAGTTAGAACATATTCAGCTTGATCAGGATAACTTACCTGCAGCCTTGATCATGTTTGAACAGCATTGGCATCAAGGGGTGATTGGGATTGTTGCAGGGCGTTTGAAAGAACAATTTCATAGACCTGCAATCGTCTTTGCCGCAGATGAGGATGGCGTACATATTAAAGGCTCTGCGCGTTCTATCGAAGGTATTCATATTCGAGACAGTATTGAGCGTATTGCTGAATTACATCCGCATTTGGTGAGTCATTTTGGTGGACATGCTGCTGCAGCAGGACTAACCATTCAAAAGCAGCATTTTTCTGAATTTAAAACCGCTTTTGAAGCACTCATCGCTGCGCAAGATGAAAATTTATTTCAGGCCACTATTTGGACAGATGGCGAATTGCCCGATTCGGCCATTAATGTCGAAACCGTCGATCTTTTGCAAAATTTAAGTCCATGGGGACAAAAATTCCCTGCACCGGTCTATGAAGGCCTATTTAAAGTTTTAGATTATCGTTGGTTGAAAGATGTGCATCTGAAATTAAAACTTGCTTTAGATAATGGCTTAATGGTGGACGCAATTGCATTTAATGCGGCAGAAAAATATGAATTTAATCCTATGCAAGATAAAATCCGCTTGGTCTACGAACTCGATAAAAATGAATTTAGAGGAAATGTCAGTGTTCAATTGAGAGTTCTACACTTGGCTCAATAAATTCTATTTTTACAGGCAAATAAAAAAACCGCTCAGAAGAGCGGTTTTTTATGGTTTTGACTTCAATGGATTAGAAGCGGTATTTCGCTGCTACACCAAATGAATTGTAGTCATTGTTGCCAACTTCACCGAAACCAACACGACCTTCAAGGCTTACTTGTTGGTTAAAGAATTTACGTGCATTGATCCCAACTTCGTTACGATCAGTGACATCGTTGTTGTAGTAGTCAGCACCAACACTGAATGTTTTGTCAATGAAGTAATCCGCTGCTAGATTGAATTCATCTAGATCACCGAATGCTGCACCCGCTTCAAGGTTGATGTCTTTACCATTGCTTAAAGTTGTTACGTATTTAGCACGTAAAGTTGGATCTACGCCGTCATCATCATCGTTATCCCAACCTTTCACACCAACTGCAACTAAGAAGCCTGGTGCTGGAAGATAACCGACTTCAGCGCCATAGGTTGTTAAGTCGTTGTCTAGGTCATCATTGTCTTTTAAGTCGTGACCGTTCACGTTACCACTTAAATAGAAATCTGAATTTGGTACGAAGTACTCAGCACCAACACCGTATTTGTGTGCTTCAGCGTCACCAATTTCATCATATTGATATTGTGCGCTTACGTTACTTGCGCGGTCTAAGAATGCAGCTTCTGCAAGAGGAGCGTTACGAGTTTGAACAGGGTTGAAGTAATAAGTACCGTTTACACCAAATTCACTGCCAGAGCTTCCATTATCTGGGTCGATGTAACCAGCTGAAGCGCCCACTTCTGCTTGATAAGCATGAGCTGTACCTGTAATAGCAAGTGCAGAAAGAAGTGCTGAAGCAATTGCGAGTTTTTTCATGGAAACTACCCCTCTAAATTGTTTGGCTAAATTTAATACATTTTTTGTTACAAGTTTTAGTCTAGAGAAATTTTAAAGATGGTCAATCGCTGCAAAGTTGTGGAACTGTGAATTCGGTAATTTTATGTAATTAAAATTATTTAAAATATTGAAAAGTATGTATTTATTTATAATGTTTTGTTTTATTAAAACTGTGTAGATATTATGAATTTGTAGATTATTTGGTCAACAACTGGACTTTTTTTAAAGTAAATATTACATCCAAAAGAAAAAAGCACCGCAAAATTGAGGTGCTTTTTTATACAAATTTCTAATTCAAACGAAATTAGAAACGGAAAGTTGCATTGATGTTGAACGCTTGAACGTCATCACCAAAACCAACATATCCACCAATCGCTAAGTTCGGGTTAAGGAAGTATTTTGAACGAACTAAGAAGTAATCAGTATCATCGGTACCATCATCGATGATGCTATACGCAGCGCCAACGCTAAATGCTTGGTCGAAGTAGTAGTCTGCACCAATCGTTGCAGAATCAACGTCGCCAAAAGCGCCATCTGCTTCAAGGTTGATGTATTGACCATTGTTCAAAGGCGCAACATATTTTGCTTTTACAGCAAAACGGTTGTCTTCGTCATCACCATCGCCAGTATAGCCATCAATCCCTGCAGCAAGTAATAGGTTAGAAACAGGTAGGTAACCTACTAAAGCTTTATATGTTGTGCGGTCAGCATCATCATCTGCACGAAGTGAAATTCCAGGGGCTTTAAATTCAGATTCGCCTTCCCATTTTTGATATCCGATTGAACCATTTAAGTAAAATTGTTCAACAAAATATTCTACGCCCACATTAAGCGTATGGTATTGGTCTTCGTCTTTTGCAGTGCCTAATATTGTATTATCAAGTAAAGCTGCATATTCATTGCTTTTCACAATATTGTAGCCATAACTAGCATAAACATTGCTGTTGTGACCAAGAAAAGCAGCTTCATTTAATGGCCCTTTACCAGTTTGTACTGAATCAAAGTACAAGGTGCCTTTTACATCAAATGCATGATCTGAATCTGTATAATCATCATCCCAATCCGTATAAGTATAGCCAGCGTCAATTTGGCCGTCATAAGCAAAAGTTGATGAAGTGATAACAGCTAATCCTAGTGCAAGTAATGTCTTTTTCATAAAACCCTCGAAACATTATTGTTTTAAAAAAAATGTAATAAATAGTAATGCGAGCGTATTGTTCATATTATGTGCATTGAAGTCAATGATTTGGATGATCAATCTGGCTGAAACTGTGCAAATGCTCTGTGATATAATAGGCGGCTATTTAAGCCAAATTTTTTGATTGAGAGTAATTCACGTGGAAATTAATCCGTATCTATTACAGCTAAAAGACTTAAACGACCGTGGTCAAACATTACGGGGGTATCTTTGACTACGATCTGAAAAAAGAGCGTTTAGAAGAGGTTCTACGTGAGCTGGAAGACCCAGCAATTTGGAATGATCAAAGCCGTGCGCAAGCAATGGCAAAAGAAAAAGGTGAACTCGAAAACGTCATTAACGTGCTCGAAGGGCTTTCAACTCAACTAGAAGATGCCCAAGCGATGCTCGATCTTGCGGTTGAAGCAGAAGAAGAAAGCTTACTTGTGGATGTGCAAGCAGAGTTAACTTCAGCGGAAGCAGAACTTGCGAAATTAGAATTCCGTCGTATGTTCAGTAATCCGATGGACCCGAACCCATGCTATGTCGAAATTCAAGCGGGTTCTGGTGGTACTGAAGCACAGGACTGGGCATCCATGTTACTGCGCATGTATCTACGTTGGATTGAACGTCATGGCTTTAAAGCAGAAGTGATGGAAGAGTCTGATGGTGATGTGGCAGGGATCAAGTCTGCAACGATCCGTGTAGAAGGTGAGTATGCATATGGTTGGTTACGTACAGAATCTGGCGTACACCGTTTAGTCCGTAAGTCACCTTTTGACTCGGGTAATCGTCGCCATACTTCATTCTCAGCGGTTTTTGTATCGCCTGAAATTGATGATAATATTGAAATTGAAATCAATCCTGCTGATGTTCGTACTGATACCTATCGTGCATCTGGTGCGGGTGGTCAGCACATTAACAAAACAGACTCTGCGGTACGTTTAACTCACGCTCCAACAGGGATTGTGGTGGCATGCCAGAACCAACGTTCACAGCACGCCAACCGTGACCATGCATGGAAACAGTTACGTGCAAAATTGTACGAACTTGAGATGCAAAAACGTAATGATGCGGCACAAGCGTTGGAAGACACCAAGTCCGATATCGGTTGGGGCAGCCAAATTCGTTCATACGTTTTAGATGACTCGCGTATTAAAGACTTACGTACCAGTGTGGAAAGTTCAAACACTGGTGCAGTGCTTGATGGCGATTTAGATAAGTTTATTGAAGCCAGCCTCAAACAAGGTTTGTAATTTAAATTTATATAGAAAACAAAGTTCTATCTGTTTTTGATTTTTATATCTATAAAAATCGATATAAAAATCGAAAAAATACGATATAGTGTATTCAAGATGCTGAATAGAACTTTGTTGTCCAAATTTTTATTTAATTAAACCCGTTTAAATTATGGATATTGATTTAATTTTTAAAGCACTTGCCAATCCGACTCGACGTCAAATCTTGGAATGGTTGAAAACACCAGAACAGTTTTTGTCAGAAGAACAATGTGGCGGCTTTAATCGTGGTGTATGCGCTGGCAATATCGAAAAACTCGGTAATGTTTCGCAGTCTACGATGTCTAATCATTTGTCTGTGTTACAACAGGCGGGCTTAATTCAAGCCGAGAAATATGGTCAATGGTCGTATTTTTCGCGCAATGAAGAACTCATTCAGCAATATATTGATTATCTGCAGAACTCACTTTAAATCATTTTTCGCATTTGAAGTGTCAGGCGAGACATATATGGCTGAACTTAATACTCCTCTCATTTTGGGTGATTTACACCTCAAAAATCGCGTTGTAATGGCGCCACTAACCCGTAGTCGTGCAACCATTGACCGTGTTCCAACGCCGATGATGGCTGAATATTATGCACAGCGTGCAAGTGCTGGATTAATCATTTCAGAAGCAACAGTCATTTCAGAAGCAGCTAATGGCTATTTGCAGACGCCGGGTTTATTTACCGATGCTCAAGTTCAGGGCTGGAAATTGGTGACCCAAGCCGTACATGAACAGCAAGGTTTAATTGTGGCACAATTGTGGCATGTCGGACGTGTCTCACATCCCGATCTTTTGAATGGTGATACACCAGTTTCTGCCAGTGCGGTACAACAGGCGGGTTATGTCAGTCTGCTTCGCCCAAAACGTGAATATGTCGTGCCACGTCCATTAGAGATTGCAGAAATCAAAAGCATTGTAGAACAATACAAACAGTCTGCGATCAAAGCCAAAGAAGCGGGGTTTGATGGTGTGGAATTGCATGCGGCCAATGGTTATTTGATCGATCAATTCCTACAAAGCAAAACCAACCTACGTGAAGATGAGTATGGTGGTTCTGTCGAAAACCGCGCACGTTTATTGCTTGAAGTGGTGGATGCGCTGATTGAAGTGTGGGGGGCAGGTCGTGTAGGTGTGCATCTTGCGCCGCGTGGTGATGAACACGACATGGGCGATCATGATCCACGTGAAACCTTTGGCTATGCTTTAGAGCAGTTGGGGCAGAGGAAGATTGCATTTTTCTTTACCCGTGAATATCTGGCGGATGACAGTATTAGTAATTATCTGAAACAGCGCTCAAATGGTGTGCCATATATTGCCAATATGCGTTTAAGCCGTGAAGATGCTGTAGATTTATTGGCCTCAGGTAAAGCCGATGCGGTGTCTTTTGGTAAAGCCTATATTGCCAATCCAGATTTGTTTGAACGTTTGCTGGCGAATGCTGCACTGAATGAATTGCAGTTGGAAAATATGATTGGAACAGATGTTGCCGAAGGCTATATTGATTATCCAAGCATGAAAAATAAATTTGGTTCAGGTCGTTCAACCTATTAATCGACACTTGAATACGCATTATCCATTAACATGTGGATAATGCTCTGATATATTCTGCCGATTCAAACCGTTTTTGAGCGTAATAATTTGACTACTCCTTTTTGGTATAACGCAGCTTTGGCGCTGATTAAGCCGCTATATCAATGGCGCATCAAAAAACGTGCTGAAGATTTCCAACTATATCAGCAAGAGTGTCTTGAGCGCTTTGGGCCATTTCAGCCGGTTAAAAACCGCAATGCAATTTGGTTTCATGTGGTTTCCGTAGGAGAAACCAACGCTGCACAGCCGCTGATTGAACATTATCTCAAAGCAGGTCATCCGGTCTTAGTCACCAATACCACCAAAACCGGACAAGCGCGTGCGAAACAATTATTTTTAAAAGCACCGTATGAATCACTGTTTCAGGCCGTGTATTTGCCGGCAGATCAAAAAAAATTAGTCCGTCGTTTTATCGAAAAATATCAACCGAAAATGTTGGCTCTGGTCGAAACTGAACTCTGGCCAAATTTGATGATTGAAGCCGATCAGGCCAACGTTCCGTGTTTATTGATTAATGCCAGATTATCTGAAAAATCGGCGAAGGGTTATGGCAAAGTCCCGAGTTTGACGCAGCCGATGCTAAAGAGTTTAAAACAATTATTGGCGCAAGATCAGGCAACTTTAACGCGATTTATTGGGTTGGGTGCAAACCCGCATACCAGTCAGGTCGTCGGTAGTATCAAGTTTGATATTCATGCGCCTGATAGCTTTGTGCAACAAGCAGCGCAGTTGCGTCAAGATTGGGCTTTGCAAGATCGTAAAATCATCACCATTGCCAGTACGCATGCGCCCGAGGAACAAAAACTACTCGCAGCGCTGCAGCCGATTTTGCAACAACAGCCTGAGCTGTTATGTATCGTCGTACCACGGCATCCTGAACGCTTTGATGAAGTTTTTGTAGAAGCGCAGAAACTGAATTTACGTACACAGCGCCGCAGTTTAAAGCAAACGATTCAGCCTGAAACGCAAGTGTATTTGGCAGATAGTATGGGTGAATTATGGCTTTGGCTGGCACTGAGTCAGGCGTGCTTTGTCGGCGGGTCTTTAAATGAACCTGGTGGTGGACATAATATTTTGGAGCCTATCGCGCTGCATGTCCCGACAGTATTAGGTCAGCATTATTTTAACTTCCAAACCATTGTGGATGAGTTTGTAGCGGCCCATGCGGTTGTGGTTGTGCAGGATTTTGAGCAGGCGGCCAGTGCATTGGTTGACATCATTCAAAATACTGCGAAAGCTCAGGCTTTAAATGATGCAGCTCAGCTGATTATGCAAAAGAATACCGGGTCGCTGCAAAAGCATATTCAGGTGATTGATCAGTACCTTTAAGTTTTAATTTTGCGATACATTAATTTTTATTAGGCAAGTTTTATCACGGCCTTATTTTATGGTGATCGTTGAACATCCTATTCGTAGGCATAATCTACTTTTAAAGGATTAAAATTAGCAAAAATCCTCTGTACGCTGAAGGTACTTCCTGTACCTCAGCGCACAGGCGACATCCATGTCGCCTGTCCTCAATGACATATGCTTTGCGTGAATTGATATGGTTATTTATGAACATCGTCTTGCTTGATCCTCGTCAAACTGAATCTGAACTTTGGAGTATTAGCGCCAAACGTCAAATTGAGCATTTAAAAAACCATGTGAATATACAGGTGGGCGATACACTCAAAGTCGGTATTCGGGAAGGAAAACGCTATTTAACCCAAATCGTCAGTATCAGTGATGAGCGCATTCAACTTAAACCCTTACAAGAAGAAGAAGTACCTCCAAAGCATCCGGTGACTTTAATTGTGGCAATGCCTCGTCCGAAAGTGTTGCGCCGTCTGATCATGGATGCCGTCACCTTAGGTGTAGAAAAAATCATTTTGCTGCACAGTTATCGCGTGGATAAAAGCTATTGGCAGACACCATTTTTACAGCAGCTCGATCACTATGTGACATTGGGTTTGGAGCAGGCAGGTGACACCATTGCGCCCAAAATTGAACTGTATAAACGCTTTAAACCCTTTGTGGAGGATGTTTTACCGAGCATGATCTCCTCGGACTATCCGGCTTATGTGGCGCATCCTTATGTCGAAGATGTGATGCCTGCAGGGATTCAACATGGATGTACGATCATCATTGGACCTGAAGGTGGATTTATCCCTTATGAGGTGGATTTACTCATAAAAAACGGCTGCCAAGCAGTCAGCTTAGGCAACCGAATTATCCGTACAGAAACTGTGATTCCGTACGTTTTAGGGCGATTATTTAGCTGTTGAAGCTTCTGTCTCAGCTTGATCACCACGGTAAACTTTCACTTCCTGTACAGGGTACGGAATTGAAATACCATTTTGATTAAATGCTTGGATAACGTGTTCTTGCACTTCACTAATTGAGTTCGCAGTGGTGGTTTCTGTGGTATCTACCCACCAACGTACATTCAGATTGACTGAGAAATCAGCCAAAGCATTTACGTTTACGGTAAACGCAGGTTGGCTCAAGATGGTTGGGTCTTTGTCCAAAATAGCCAAAACAATATTTTTAGCTTTTTGAATGTCATCTTCATAACCAATACCCACCACAAATTCACAACGACGACGTTGATAAGCGGTATTCACCGTTACCGCACTGGTGTAAACCGTCGCGTTTGGAATCACGATACGACGACCATCTGGAGAACGTAGGAAGGTTGCACGGATCTGAATATCTTCAACCGTACCTTCCATGCCTGACACAATAATGTCATCACCGATTTTGAACGGTTCACCGAGGAGAATCAAAATACCCGACAGTAAGTTCTGGAAAATATCTTTAAACGCGAAACCGATTGCGACCGAACCAATCCCTAATGCACTCATGAGCTGACCCGGTGTGAAACCTGGGATCGCAATGACCATTGCAATTAGGAAACCGAAGAACATAATGGCTGAGCTACCCACACGGTTCAGGACCAAAACTAGATTTTGTTTTGAGTAAGAACGGTCAGTGAGCGCTTTACGAACAAAGAATCTAAAGAGTTTAGACAGTAGATAGAAGATCGTAAAAACAATTAATGCGATACAAATATATGGCAGGCGTTCCCAAAATCCATCGACAAATTTATCGATCGTTGAGTATGCGTCATTATATTTAGAGGTATGTTCCAGCACGGTTTGTGCGGTTTTTTCTGTTGCCTCTTGCAAAAGTTGAGTCGTGCCTTGAGTGACATCACTCAAGGCATTTTCTTTTTCAGCCACGAGTTTTCCAAATGTTCCGGTTTTTCGCTATTTTGCCTGAAATTAGTGGCGAAAATAACCCTCATTTACAGGCTTGTGAACAGATGTATCAAAATTCAGACAGGCTCAGATTCGGTCAGTGGCTTAGAAATATTCAGTGCCTTGTTGAATGATTTCTGTCGGCGATTCAATTTCACCGCTACCCATCATATACGAGGTGATGCTACCTGTAGCCAAGAGCGACAACACACTGATTAAAATCATCAACCATGCCAGAATTTTTTCCCAAACGGCAGCAGGGCGTGGCGCGCCGTATTGATTTACGGTCGGTGTGCCTGAGGCCAATAATAAATACAGGATAAAGAACAAATTGATCACGGGGATAAATAAAAGCAGTAGCAACCAACCGGCTTTATTGAGGTCATGCAGTCGACGGACGACAAAGACACAATAGAAATAGATATAGAGAATAATAATTGCCAAATAGGCGAGGCCAGATACCCCGGTGAATATGCCAACAAATTGCTCATTTAACGCCATGGTATTGATGTTAAAAATACCTACGGCAAGGCTTAAAGCGATTATGGCAAAAAAGCTGATGATATTGAGAAAGCCATACCAACCAATCATGCTCAGTCGACCAAAACGTCCATCAGGTTTCAGGGGATTATCCGATGTAGTGGTCGTCTGACGGGAAAAGAAAGAAGAGTCATTGGTGTTCATGATCGGATCAACTCAACGTATATGAAAGAATAAAAAAGCGGAGTGCTGAGTAAAATTACCTTTGCAGTATAGGTTTAATTGAACTGGTCAGATACTGAATTAAAACATGTTTTTGTTGAAATTTTGCTTATAGATGTGCTTTAAATGGGAAAGAATAATACGACCAAAGCATGATTGCTGCGATTAAAAATTAATCGTCATACTGCTGTGATGCAGGAATTATAAAAGTAGAAATGTGGCATGGCATCTCGTGATGAGATGAATCAGATCAAGGAAAATACAATATGAAAGAGATCTATCCAGTACCTGAAAGTTTCAAAAAAACCGCACGCATCAACGAGTCGGAGTACTTTGAGCGTTATCAAAAATCGATTGAACAACCAGATGAGTTTTGGGCGGAGCAAGCGCAAAAGATCGATTGGATCAAACCGTTTACCCAAGTTAAAAATACAAATTTTAAGCAAGATGATTTTAAGATCGAGTGGTTTGCTGATGGTGAACTGAATGTCAGTGCCAACTGTCTCGATCGACATTTAAAAGAACATCCACATAAACCGGCCATTATTTGGGAAGGTGATCATCCTTCACGGCATAAAATCATTTCTTTTGAAGAACTGCATGATGAAACTTGCCGTTTTGCCAATGTGCTGAAAAAACATGGCGTGGGCAAAGGCGACCGTGTGGTGCTGTATATGCCAATGGTGCCAGAAGCGGCAATTGCGATGTTGGCCTGTACCCGAATTGGAGCAGTACACTGCGTAGTTTTTGGCGGGTTCTCACCAGACTCATTGGCAAGTCGTATCGATGACAGTCAGGCGAAAGTCGTGATTACTGCGGATTGTGGGATGCGTGGTGGTAAGCCCATTCCACTCAAAGAAAATGTCGATCTTGCACTCGACATTGAAGGCACATCTTCGGTTCAAAATGTCATTGTGGTGCACCGTACAGGTAACCCGATCGAAATGAAAGCGGATCGTGACCTGTGGTATCACATGGAAATCATGTCGGTCAATGATATTTGTCCACCTGAACCTATGAATGCCGAGGACCCGCTATTTATTTTGTATACATCAGGTTCGACAGGAAAACCGAAAGGTGTATTGCATACCACGGGAGGCTATTTAACCTATGTGAATTGTACTTTCCGTGAAGTTTTTGACTTAAAACAAGATGATGTGTTTTGGTGTACTGCCGATGTTGGTTGGATTACGGGACATTCTTATGTGTTGTATGGGCCATTGTCGAATGGCACCACGACCGTGATGTTTGAAGGGGTGCCGCAATATCCAAGTTGGGCACGTACGGGACATATTGTTGATAAACACAACGTCACTATTTTATATACGGCACCGACTGCAATTCGCGCCATGATGCGAGAAGGGGATGCCTTTGTCCGAGAAAGTGACCGCAGTAGTCTGCGTTTACTAGGTTCGGTGGGTGAACCGATTAACCCAGAGGCATGGAATTGGTACTACACCGTGGTAGGTGAAAGCCGCTGCCCAGTGGTGGATACATGGTGGCAAACAGAGACGGGTGGTTTCATGATTACGCCATTGCCGGGAGCAACCGATTTAAAACCGGGTTCGGCGACGCGCCCATTCTTTGGTGTTCAACCTGCGATTGTCGATGCTGAAGGCAATGAGCTTGAAGGTGCCGTAGAAGGCAATTTGGTGATTAAGGATTCTTGGCCGGGACAAATGCGAACCATTTGGGGTGATCCTGAGCGCTTTATTGAAGCCTATTTCTCCACTTATCCGGGGACGTATTTTACAGGTGATGGCGCACGTCGTGACGAGTCTGGCTATTATTGGATTACGGGTCGTGTGGATGACGTCTTGAACGTTTCAGGGCATCGATTGGGAACGGCTGAAATTGAAAGTGCGCTGGTTGCACATGATGCTGTGGCAGAGTCTGCTGTGGTGGGGATGCCACATGATATTAAAGGACAAGGGATTTGCGCCTTTGTGACCTTACAAGCAGGGACAGCAGAGACGGATGAGTTACGTCAGGAACTGGTGGCTTGGGTACGCAAAGTCCTTGGACCAGTGGCAACGCCAGATGCATTGCATTGGGCGCCGGCCTTACCGAAAACCCGTTCTGGTAAAATCATGCGCCGTATTTTAAGAAAAATTGCGGCCAATGAGTTGGACTCTTTAGGTGATACCTCGACCTTGGCAGAACCTCAAGTGGTTGAACATTTGATTGCTACGGTTTATCCGAAGTCATAAGAACAATTTGAGCGTCAGTGATCACGTTCTGATGAAAGTTCACTATGGCTTATATGAAGGATTATTAAAGCAATAATGAACGTCCTTTCTCCTATAAAAGTTGATTAGGATGAAGGGACGTTCATGATGCATTTTATCCATCCTAAATACGACGTATAAAATGATCAAATTATAAGTCGCCTGAATCTTGGTGACTTAGATTTCATGAGATATAGATTTTACAGATATAGACTGCAGGCATTGAGATAAGCTGAATGCCTCTACTTTGTTAAGCTAAAACGGTAACAGAATAATCAGACAGACATATGAATGCTTCAACTCCATTGACTCAAGATCCGATCGATATTGCCCAAAAACTGGCGACAGAATTTGCCACGACGGCTGCTCAGCGTGATAAGCAGGGGGGAAATCCCAAAGCTGAACGTGATTTGATTCGTCAAAGTGGTTTGCTTGCACTTTCCATTGGAAAACAATACGGTGGACAGGGTGCAGATTGGCTGACGATTTTTAAAACCATTCAAACCATTGCTCAAGTAGATAGCTCATTGGCGCATGTTTATGGTTTCCATCATTTATTGATTGCAACGGTACAGTTGTTCGCGCAGCCAGAGCAATATGGCCCGTGGTTTGAACAGACTGCACGTGAGCATTTATTTTGGGGCAACACCCTAAACCCTTTAGACCGCCGTACTACAGCGACGCAACTGTCTGAACATGAATATGTGTTTCATGGCGATAAAAGTTTTTGTTCGGGTTCCATGGATTCAGACATTTTGCTGTGTTCTGGCTTCAATGAAGATGGAAAATTATTGATCGGGGTGATTCCTACAGCACGTGAAGGCGTCAGTTTTCTCGGCGATTGGGACAATATGGGACAACGTCAAACCGACAGTGGAAGTAGCCATTTTGAACAAGTTAAAATTTCTAAAGATGAATTACTACTGAACCCGGGGCCTTTGAGTACACCGTATTCGAGTTTACGCCCTTTGATTGCACAGTTGATCTTTGTGCATATGTTCTTGGGGGTAGCCGAAGGGGCATTTGAAACAGCAAAACAGACGGTACAAAGCCAAAAAGCATGGTCAAAATCATTGGTTGAAAATGCTGTGAATGACCCATTTATTCAAAAGCATTTTGCTGAGTTTTATGTGCAATTAGAAAGTGTACGTTTATTGGCAGATAAAGCGGTTCAGCGTTTGCAATGGGCTTGGGAGATTGGTGAAGCTTTGACGGCGGAACAACGTGGAGAAGTCTCTATTGCGATTGCAACAGCCAAAATCGCAGCCACCAATAGCTCGCTATACATTACGCAAAATATTTTCCAAGTGATGGGCGCACGTGCCACAACTGCCAAACTAAATTTAGATCGCTTCTGGCGCAATGTACGTACCCAAACCTTACACGATCCGATTGATTATAAATATCAGGAGGTCGGTGAATGGGTGCTCACAGCCAAAGTGCCAGATCCAAGTTTTTATTCTTAAACGTATATTGCAAATGAGCCAATAAAAAGCCTCCGTTTTGGAGGCTTTTTTGCAATGTGCTGTCAGTCGATTTAACGCTGATGAATATTTTCTAAGGTATCGACTAAGGTTCGCGTTGTTTGATCAATTTCATAATTCACGGCATCACCGACTTGGACATCTTTCCATGTAGTGAGGCGCAGTGTTTCAGGAATAAGATCGATTGAAATTTCACTGCTGGCACGATCAACACGGTTCACAGTCAAACTACAACCATTGAGCCCAATAAAACCTTTGAGAAAAAAATATTTAATATTGCCTGCCGGAATGTGAATATCGAGATGAAAGGTTTCCCCGCGATGCTCTAAGTTTTTGATCGTGGCTGTGCCTTCGATATGACCATATAGATTGTGACCACCATTTTCTGCTCCAACTTTGGCTGAGCGTTCGACATTGACCTCATCACCGGCCTTGAGTGCTTTTAACGTGGTGAGTTGATTGGTCAAATCAGAGACATCAAAATGCACTTGGTTGGCTGCCAAATCAATATGTGTAGCCGTTAAACATACGCCATTAATCGCCACACTTGCCCCGATAAAGACATCATGAAAAAAATTTTGATGATTTGAAATCACTAAGGTTGTGAAGCCATTGCCTTGACGAATGTCTAAGACTTTTTCTAAACCTTGCACGATGCCTGTATACATGGGAGCGTCTCTAAAATGATTTGCGTTTTCTGTATTGTAGGGACAAAACGAACGCTCGGCTATGCTTTACAGTGACCATTTCAGTACAGTGTTTTGATCTCTAACAGTTCGATCTTGGCAATATCTACAATGCTCGGAATGTTTCAATTGCCGCTAGGCGAGACTGCTTTAAATCAACGATCGGCTGAGGGTAGTTCAATTCCAGTTGAGGATTTTTGGCAAAGGGTTGGTGAATTTGTTTGGCATCCAAATCTGCCAGTTCAGGTAGCCATTGACGTAAATAATCCCCGTTCGGATCAAATTTCTGAGATTGGCTGATCGGGTTAAAAATTCGAAAATAAGGTACAGCATCTGTACCCGTCGAGGCGCACCATTGCCAACCGCCATTATTGGCCGCTAAGTCGCCATCGACAAGGTGCTGCATAAACCATTGCTCCCCCAACCGCCAATCGATCAGTAGATTCTTACTAAGGAACATGGCACAAATCATCCGCACCCGATTATGCATCCAACCCGTAGCCAGTAGTTGACGCATCCCTGCATCGACGATCGGAATGCCCGTCTGGCCGTATTGCCACGCAGCAAAGTCTTGTGGTGCATGGCGCCATTTTATTTTTAAGGTTTTGGTTTGAAACGGCTGGTGCTGAGAAACTTGCGGGTAGTCAAATAAAATGTGCTGGTAAAATTCACGCCAAAGCAGCTCATCGAGCCAAGTTTGTTGTCCTCTGTGGTCGATCTGGAAATAGCCGCCTTGTTCACGAAACAGGGCTTGCAGACATTGGCGAATAGACAAGATGCCCAAGTTTAAATACATACCAATTCGACTGGTTCCATTGAGCGCAGGAAAGTCCCGATCATCAGCATAACGATGCAGATGTTGTTCAATAAATTCATCTAAGCACTGTATTGCGTGATCTTCTCCAATCGGCCAAAGCTCGATTTGAGCAGCTAACAGCCCTGCGGGATAAAAAGGACGTAAATCAAATTGATTTTGCCACAGCGGATGCGGTTCGAGAGCCGCTTGGGCTTCAATAGTGGGATAACAAGTAGGCAGACTGATGCTCAATTTTTCGTAGCAATTTTTCTTAAATGCACCGAAAACTTGATAAGGATGTCCAGATTGATTGCGAATACTGCCAACAGGAAACAGGGTGCGGTCATGGTACAGCTCAACAGAGATGTGCTGCTGTTCTAATAACTGTTGTACTTCGCGGTCTCGTTTAAGTTCATTCACACCATGTTCAATATGTGCATGAACAGTGTGTATATTGAGCTGAGTACATAGGGTTAATAGCTCAGTGGCGATGTCTGACCAATGGGGAATATTCTGAATAATCAGTGGAATATTTAGCTCAGCCAATTGCTGTCGCAAAAGTTCCAGTTGGGCAAGATAGCGATGGATTTTAATGGGGGCATCGTCATGCCTTGCCCATTGTTCAGGAGAAAGCGCAATAAAGGCAATCGTTGGACCAGACTGTGTCGCCTGCCACAGTGCGCTATGGTCATGTCGTCTTAAATCTTGTCGAAACCAAACCAGTTGCATATTTATTGCCTCGTTTTTGTTGGAAATAACACCAGAATTACGGGGGTATCTATTGGTAATGAAATTATCTAAAAAATAGATTTCTATAAAAAAACCATATAATATCTATGGTTTAACTTAACCGATTGCGCACAATCCTATCAGCTTAAGCGTACAAGTAACGAAGTTTTTAGACGCTATGCGCACTTTTAAATTTTACCTAAGATGAACTCATACAGGAACAGGACGTTCCGGAACATAAAACAATAACAAAGTGTTCACCATCAGGACTGTGAAGCAAGACAGGAGTCATGCTTAAGTATCCATATAGAAAAAGCCCGACAGGATGTCGGGCTTTTTCTTTGTCTACAGGTCAGCTCATTTTTCTAGAATCAGAGCATGTCTTTAAATGGTACTCGAGATAAAAAATCCCCTAAGCCGAGCCTTAGGGGAGGAAAGTGAAGTGAGCCGGTTGTGATTATTATGCTGATTACATGAGCTGTGACTGCATCAACAATTATGCTGATTTAGCCTGCACAACTTGCTGCTGTTGAGCTTCCAGTTCACGAACCAGTGGCAACACTTTTTCGCCAAAGTATTCCACTTCTTCAATGAAGTGGAGAAAACCTGAGAGAACCAAATCGACACCTACACTTTTGAGTTCCACAATGCGTTCGGCAATTTGTTGTGGTGTGCCAATCAGATTGGTTTTAAAGCCGTCGTTGTATTGAACCAAATCTTCAAAAGTAGATTTTGCCCAGTTACCTTCGCCTTCTTTTGTGGATGCACCTGCTTCACGAGTTGCATCGCCAAAGGCATTGACCGCTTCAGTATTGGCATTGTCGATAATAGCTTGAAGCACCGCTTGGGCTTCTTCCTCAGTATCTCGGGCAATGATGAAGGCATTCACCCCGATTTTGACCTGATGGTTATTGGCCTTGGCTTTTTCACGAATATCATCGATCTGCTTTTTCAACTCAGCAGGGGTATTGCCGTTGGTGAAGTACCAATCGGAAACACGTGATGCCATGTCACGTGCTGCACGTGAACTGCCACCTTGGAAGATTTCAATATGCGGTTTTTGCACCGGTTTCGGAGATAGAGTGTAGTCTTTAAATTGATAGTATTTACCATCAAAACTAAAGTTATCCTGCGTCCAAACGCCTTTTAGGCTACGAATGAATTCTTCAGAACGCGCATAGCGTTGATCATGCTCGGGCCATTCTTCTCCAATCGCATCAAACTCACCACGGAACCAACCACTCACGACATTAATCGCAATACGGCCATTGGTGAGATGATCGATGGTCGCCAATTGTTTCGCAGCCAGAGCTGGTTTCCAAGGGCCGGGTAAAATCGCTGCAATGACTTTGAGCTTTTCGGTTTTGGCTAAAATACCATGACTGAAACTAACCGATTCATGTTGATTTTCGGCGTTATAGCCTGCGGTAAAACGAATTTGAGTCAGCGCATAATCAAAGCCGCTTTTTTCTGCAGCTTGTGCCAAACGCACGTTATAGTCATAGCTCCAATCGGTACGCTGTTCAATATTACTGACCACCAAACCACCACTGACGTTTGGTACCCAATACGCAAATGTAATCTTTTTTTCTTGTACTGACATTTTGCAAACCCTCGGGATCGAATTGTTATGCTGTGGTGTTTAGGCCACTTGCGTTTTTGGCTTTTTACTATGCAGTCGAGCTTCAGCGGCATCCAAACTTGGAACAGCTGCAGAAGGAAGGACTTCTTCTTGCTCGATTTGCTTATTAATGCCCAAGTTTTGGTTGGCTTGTTGAGACTTGGCTTTCACCACTTCAGCACGCTGACCTTTGGCTGGAGCCCATTCCAAAATCGGCAGTGCACGTGCTACTGCTAAAGTAATGCGGTCACGGAGTAATTCACTATGAATGGTGTATTCAGGGGTGAAATCACGATCTGTTGCATAGACCCCTATCGGCAATGTTTGAGCTTGGAAGAAACTGAACAATGGACGCAGTTGATGTTCAAGCACTAAGGCATGGCGTTCAGAACCACCTGAAGCTGCAAGCAAGACAGGTACATCCACCAATGCAGTTTGTTCGACAAAGTCAAAGAAGTGTTTAAACAGGCCTGTAAATGAAGCACGGTAAACTGGCGTTCCAACAATCAGTGCATCAGCAGCTTCAACGGCAGCAAGGTCATCTTGTACACGTTGTGGCAATTGGTTACGGTAAATCGCGCCACCTAATAAATTGCCAATTTCACTAAACTTAATAAAATGCACATTGATTGGAGTTGCATCACCGAGTTCATCAACAATGGCTTGCACCAAAGCTTCAGTTTTAGATGGATTGTTTAGACCACCTGACACAGCAACAATATTCAGGGGTTTTTGTAGATTAACTTGAGACATTTTTTAAACCTAAAAGTGTGGTTTCTCGGAATGCCTTTTATTAATCCCGATGGGTGGATCACTGTAAAATAACGAAAATCAGAAAAGTTATCTGATTTTTAGATATGTTGGAAAAACCACAAGATTCGTGAAATTTCAAATTTTAAACTGTTGATATTTCAACATATAATGCTTAGATATAAGCATTTTTACTGTGTTGATAAAATTTATATGAAAATATGATTAGATTTAAAGATTTATAGAAAATGCAAAAAAAGACGCATTTTAAGTGAAAATCTACATTTTAAATGCAAAAAAATAAGTTCTTGCATATCCTTCACATAGCATGTGTGGTTAGAATAGGGGCATTGTGCACAAGATCTCTCACGTTGCTTATGAATATTTTAATCGTTGATGATCACCCGCTGTTTCGTCATGCTTTAATTCAGGCGGTTCGTTATAGTTTGCCTCAGGCGCAAATTCATGAGACTGCAGCAGTCAATGAATGCTATGAACGTCTTGAAAATGGCCCTGAGCCTGATCTTGTGTTATTGGATTTAAACTTGCCGGGTGCTTCAGGCTTTTCTGCTTTGGTGCATATTCGCGCACAATATCCATCGATTCCAATCATTGTGGTCTCTGCGCATGAAGAAGCGTCGATTATCCAACGTGCAATTGCACATGGTGCGATGGGTTATATTCCAAAATCTGCACATCCAAGCCACATTGGTGAAGCGATTCGTCAAGTCTTAGAAGGCGAGATTTGGTTACCACCAAATTTACCTGCCAACATGAACTTTGACCCACGTGCTGCAGATGAAACAGCATTGGCAGAACGTATTCAGTCTTTAACACCGCAACAATTCCGTGTGTTAATGATGGTGGCAGAAGGTTTGTTGAATAAGCAAATTGCCTATGAGTTGGATGTGTCTGAAGCAACTATTAAAGCGCATGTAACGGCAATTTTCCGTAAGTTGGGCGTACAAAACCGAACCCAAGCTGTATTGGCAATTAATGCATTGAATATTGAAGAAAAGAAAATCTAAGGATTTTTTCCATAAAAAAGACCTCCAAGATGGAGGTCTTTTTTTTCTGTTTAAGCACTAATGCTGGCGCTAGATCATTTCGTTGTAAATGCTGTTAGGCCTTTACATGTGGTTTAAAAGCAATAGAGCAATGCAACTTAACAATGACTTAAACAAACCACTTCAACTTAAGCAATATAGTCTTGCTTAGGCGTCAGATCGGTACAGTACAAAGGGTTGAGCGCACATTGCAATTCATCAATTTGTTCATCGGTCACATAGCCGCGTGCTTTGAGATAATCCGCGACACGGTCATCACGTAAACTCAGGAAAGCCGCATCATAAACGCCCAAATCCACAAATAGGGCTGCAGTCTCTAAACTGTTAAAACGGTCCAGATAGACATCATTGTCATACATCAGGAAGATATGGTCTTGCTTGGAGTTGGCATCGACATTTAAACGTTGAGCCAATTCAAATGGTGCTGTTTTAATAAACAGTAAATCGGATAATTCATCAAACTGTGTTTTATCCAGCTGGTTTTTGTCGGTTTTGACTTTACCGAGCCACGCTTTAAATACCAAGACCGCACCACCACGCAGTAGCATGCTCCATATCTGATGACGGGTGTCCAAACCTAAGCAATTGGATTCTGCTTCTAAATTTTGCAGCAGTAGATCTTCTTGTTCTGCCAGTCGATCGAATAAGCCAAGACCTTGGGGTTTGTAGGCATTTGGTGCAAAGACATCAAAATTCAGTTCGTCAAATACTTGTAACGCGAGAGGAACGGCACTGCGATAGAGCGTTTCTAGCGCTTCGACATGCACATCACTTAATTTGCTGAACTTAAATAGCTGACGCCAATCGATCTCTGGCAAAATGGCATTGGCACCATACTGACGATGAAACTGTAGATTTTGATCAAAACCATGCGGCATTGTTTCTGAAATATTCACAAGATCACTCCTAATATGCGGGGGAGATCAGCTTCTCAAGTGTTGAGTTATGACGCTTCTTGAATTGGCTTGAAACTGATCAACTTCTTATGAATATTTTTAAAACGAACGGCGGCAGCTAAATATAAGACTAAAGTTTTAGTTTTTATTTTTGCTTATAAAAATCTGATTAAAATCAAATATATTTTTAATTGTAACTAAGTGTACAAGTGTTCACTCATGCATTCGATATCTTTTGCCATAGGCAATCAAAATTTGATATTTATGGCTAATAAATAGACGAAATATCGGGGTGATTTTGAATGATCTTGCCGCTGAGACAAATTTTTTTGCCAGTTAGGTAAGTTTAAGTAAAAGTAAGGTAAACAAAAGCCCATTTCATGTGAATGAAATGGGCTACTTTTCACAGAGCGATGTCCTGTAACAGCGCTACTGATTTGAAATCTTCAAACCAGATAACCATGAACGGAGTGAAGCCGGTTTCAACGGTTTTTTCAGTAAGACGATGTTTAACTCTTTTAGACGTTGCGGTAGTTCAGGATCAGAATCTGCGGTAATCAGCGCCACAGGGACATTTTCCTGACGGTTATCTAAAATAAAGTCGAGACCGATCTTGTTGTTATTCAAATGTTGGTCAACCAACCAAACTTGAATATTCTCTTGTTGAATCAACTCCATGGCCTGTTCAGGTTCAGTGGCTTTAAAGACTTGATAGCCCCATTTGGTCAGTAAGGTCGACATCCCTTCCAAAATGGTTTCATCATTGTCTAAGCACAGAATCTTATAGGCTTTGGTTTTCAGAGGAACCGCTTGGGTCGGTGCAGCGACCACTTTTGGCGCAGCGACCACCGGCACTTCAATCATAAAGCACGAACCATGACCAAGTTCTGAGAACACATGCACAGGATAGTCGAGTAGGCTGGTCATCCTTTGCACGATGGCTAAACCTAAGCCCAGACCCTGTTCGCCCCATGGAGAGGTGTGTCCACAGCGTTCGAACTCTTGGAACAACTTAATGCGCTGTTCTTCCGCGATCCCAGGACCTGTATCCCAAACGCCAATACGAATATGCCCCGGACGTGCTGAACGCAGTACACCTACCACAACACGACCACGCGCTGTATAGCGTAGGGCATTACTGACGAAGTTTTGGATAATACGACGAATCCACTGTGGGTCCGTGTCAATCCAGAACTGAGCATCGTGTACGGTCAGTTTGATATTACGCTGTGCTGCAATCGATTTAAATTGCAGTTCAAGATCACTGAGTAAGTCATGTAGTGGATAAGGCTGACGTTTCGGCTGAATGGTTCCACCTTCGAGTCGTGCAATGTCCAAGAGGGCAGAGAGCATACTTTCCGCACCATGCAATGCACGATCTAGTTGCTGAAGCGTTTTACGATCATCATCATTTTGTACGCTTTGCTCGAGGGCTGTACTAAACAGACGCGCAGCATGCATCGGTTGCAATAAGTCATGGCTTGCAGCAGCGATAAAGCGGCTTTTCGACATATTGGCTTTATCGGCTTGCTCACGTGCCAATTGTTGTTCAGACAGGGCATCTGCCAACTGTTGGGTACGGTCTTGTACACGCCCTTCAAGCAAGGCTTCATTTTCACGGAATGCGGTAATATCGGCAAAGGTTGTCACGAAACCGCCGCCTTCGATCGGATTACCACGCATCTGAATTACACGGCCATCTTTACGAATCCGTTCAAATTCGTGTGCGCTGCCGACTTGCATCCAATGCATGCGTTTACGCACATGTTCCTCGACTGAACCGGGACCACATTCGCCGCGTTCAGCGTTATAACGAATCAAGTCTGAAATTGGGCAACCGACGTAGACAATGTCTTTTGGATAATCAAACAGTTTGAGGTATTGATTGTTCCATGCCACCAAACACATATTTTCATCAACCACGGACACACCTTGAGTCATATGGTCGATCATGGTCATGATCAGGTTTTGGTTAAAGCGCTGCCACTGTGAGGCTTGGTCAAGAATATTGGCGACCTGACCGAGTGCTAAACCATTATTGACCATGGCTGTGGTGAGTAAGGTACGGGCAGATGCCGCACCGATGGTGCCTGCAAGATACTGTTCGGTAAAACGCCACCACATGCCGTTGGCGCTGCTATTTTCATTTAAAACGACATTGTTTTGTGCGCAGAACTGGTTGAAGGCACGCATGGTTGGACCTTCACCGGTAATGCGTTTTGCCAAGGTAATCAAATCACCTACTTTTAGACGCGCCACATCATGGTGAATATAGCTGATGTCGTTTGATGTACTTTGAGCAGGGAGCGGCTTGGTTTCATAATAAAAGAAACTTTCGGCCTGAATTTGCTCGGCAACACTTGGACGGAAGACGCGGGAAATCCAAATATAGAGGGTGATATTTAAACCGAGCGCCCAAACTACGCCATGGGTAAGTGGATCGAAAGATTCAAACCCTAACAGTGCTTCAGGACGTAACCAACTCAAGCCTAGCGGACCCTGACTTAAAAGATTTTCGGTAAATGTTTTAAATTGTTCAGGTAAGCTACGCAATACGGTTGGTAATAACAGGGTATAAGCCCACATGCCAAAACCGACCAACAGACCCGCATATACACCTTGCTTGCTTCCGCCACGCCAATACAAACCACCAATTAGCGCCGGTGCAAACTGAGCCACAGCACTGAAGGCCAATAGGCCAAATACCGATAATTGGTCAATGTCATTGAAGAAATGGAAGAACAAGAAGCCCAATAACATGACCGCTAAAATACACACACGACGTGTGAATTTCAGTACGAGTGGTAGGCGTTTGTCATGGCGTGATAATAAACGTGTACGCCACAGTGCAGGCATGATCAAGTCATTACTGAGCATAATCGACAAGGCCACTGACGACACCAACAGCATACCTGTCGAAGCTGAAAACCCGCCGAGAAATGCAAGTAAGGTCAACCAGTCTTGGTTATAACTTAAAGGCAGTGAGAGCACGGCAACATCGGGTATTGCCAAGTAAGCCGGTGCTGCATGCAGCGCCCAACTGGCAATCGGGATGATCGCGATAATGGTTAAAATCAGATAAATGGCGAACCAACGACGAGCACCACGGATATGCTTTTCATCACGTAGTTCAACTACCGCGACATGGAACTGACGTGGCAGACAAATAATCGCTAAAGCAGCCAATAATGTTTGAATCCAAAAGCTTTCTGGCACACCTTTGAGCTGGACATCTTTAAAGGTAGTGTTGATGTCATGGCTGATTTGCGCCATGTTTTCAGGTGATTCAAAAACAAAGAAAAATGCGACTGCAAGTAGTGCAAACAGCTTGACGAAAGACTCAAATGCCACAGCCAACATTAAGCCGCCGTGCTGTTCAGTATTGGCAATCTGTCGTGTCCCAAACATCATCGCCAAAATCGCCAATACACCGGTCAAAAACAGCACACTATTGGTGGTACCTGTCAGACCAGCGGTCGGTTCTAAAATGACTGTTGCACTTAGGGCAATCGCACGTAGCTGCAAGGCTAAATAGGGAATAATGGCAATTACGGCAAGGATCGTGACCAGTGAAGCTAAGGGGCCACTTTTACCATATCGTGCTGCTACAAAGTCGGCAATCGATGAAATGGCATGATGCTGACGGACACGCCCTAAACGTCGCCAAATATCATAGCCGAGCGCAACAAATAGCAGCGGTCCCAGATATATTGGTAGGAAAATAATGCCTTCACGAACGGCGGCACCCGTTGCGCCATAAAATGTCCAAGATGAACAATACACCCCTAAAGTTAGACTAAAGAGAAGCATTCTGCCGCGAGTACTGAGCCTGCTGGCATGCTTTTCACCAAAGAATGCACATACAAAGAGTAATGCGATGTAAAGGGCCAATACCCCGACGATAAGCCAACTATTCATAGAGCCTGCAGCATATTAATTCTCGCTTAATGATAACGCATCCATAGGCTTAGGGAGGTTATTGCTCAAAATTTAACGACCAAAGTCTAAATTACAAGAGATAAGGAACATTGGTAAGTTTAGCTTCGAAATAATTCGAATTAGAAAATTGCGCGCCAAGGTTCGGCGTAAGGAGAATATTATGGATGAGAGACAGGTAGAACAAATTCTACAGAATCCAAAATTTAAGGAAATGGTCAGCCGTAAAAGTAAGTTGAGCTGGACTTTGACGATCATCATGTTGGTGGTCTATGTCGGCTTTATGCTCCTTGTGGGCTATAACAAAGAGTTCTTGATGCAATCCGTGAGTGGTGGTGTGACCACGATTGGTATGCCATTAGGTCTAAGCATTATCGTATTGTCATTCTTACTGTGTGGTGTTTATTCGTATATTGCAAACAACAAGTTGGATGCATTAAACGCAGAAGCAATGCGTGAAGTAGAAGCAATTACTCAAGAAAAAGGACCGCACTAAGATGAAATGGAATTCATTGAAAGCAACAGTATTAGCGGCTCCTGCTCTGCTCATGTCAAGCATGGCAATGGCTGGGCCAGATTTAGGTGAAGCACAGCAACAAGCAACCAACTGGCATGCGATTATCATGTTCGCAATTTTTGTTGGCTTGACTTTGTTTATTACCAAATGGGCAGCGAAACAAACCACCAACACAGCTGACTTCTATACTGCCGGTGGTGGTATTTCGGGTTTCCAAAATGGTTTAGCGATTGCCGGTGACTATATGTCAGCAGCATCGTTCCTCGGTATTTCCGCAATGGTATTCAGTTCAGGCTTTGACGGCTTGCTGTATTCATTGGGCTTTATGGTGGGTTGGCCAATCGTATTGTTCTTGGTGGCTGAGCGTCTGCGTAACTTAGGTAAGTTCAACTTATCTGACGTGGTGTCATTCCGTCTAGCTGAGAAACCTGTCCGTACCCTTGCAGCAGTAAGCTCACTTGTGGTTGTAGCGTTCTACCTGATTGCACAGATGGTGGGTGCAGGTCAATTGATTAAACTACTATTCGGTTTGAACTACAACATTGCGGTTGTGATCGTTGGTCTACTGATGATGGCTTATGTAATCTTCGGTGGTATGTTGGCAACAACTTGGGTACAGATCATTAAAGCAGTGATGCTACTTTCTGGCGCAAGCTTCATGGCATTCATGGTCATGAAAGGCGTGGGCTTCAGCTTCTCTGAAATGTTCACTCAATCGATCCAAGTTTTCTCTAAAGTACATGACGTATCTTTAGCTGAAGCTGCAAACATTATGGGTCCAGGTAAACTTGCAGCCAACCCAATTGATGCGATCTCTCTAGGTCTTGCATTGATGTTCGGTACAGCAGGTCTTCCACACATTTTGATGCGTTTCTTTACTGTAAAAGATGCAAAAGAAGCACGTAAATCAGTAGTTGTTGCTACAGGTTTTATTGGTTACTTCTACCTATTAACTTTCATCATCGGTTTTGGTGCGATCCTTTATGTATCGAACAACCCACAATTTCTTGATGTAGCGAAAATGGCGGTAACTGGCAAGTTAGAACTTGTTGGTGGTAACAACATGGCAGCGGTTCACTTGTCTGATGCATTGGGCGGTGACTTGTTCATGGGCTTTATTTCAGCGGTAGCATTCGCAACGATTCTTGCAGTAGTTGCAGGTCTAACATTGTCTGGTGCTTCAGCAATTTCACATGACTTGTATGCAAACGTATTCAAGAAAGGTCAAACTACACCTGAATCTGAACTTCGTATGTCTAAAATCGCGACTTTAGGTCTTGCGATCTTCGCAATGATTTTAGGTATCTTGTTCGAGAAACAAAACGTTGCATTCATGGTCGGTCTTGCATTCTCTGTAGCAGCGTGTGCAAACTTCCCAGTGCTTGTATTGTCGATGTTCTGGAAAGGTTTAACGACGCGTGGTGCGGTGATTGGTGGTGTGGTTGGTCTAGCAACTGCCGTGATTCTAATTGTATTGTCTAAAGCAGTTTGGGTAGATACATTCGCAATCTCTGAAACACCAATTAACCCATTCAATGGTCCTGCTATCTTTGCAATGCCATTGGCATTCATCTGCTGCTGGTTGTTCTCTGTAACTGATAATTCAGCACAAGCACAAGCTGAGCGTAAAGCATTCGATGCACAGTATGTACGTTCACAAACTGGTATTGGTATCTCTGGTGCTTCAGATCACTAATCTGAATCGCCTAAAAAGCCCCTAATAAGGGGCTTTTTTTATATTTAGTGAATGATATGACGCAGAGGTTTGTAGACAAATCTCTGTCCTATTTGCGTGTATAATTTTCTCCATTGATCGACATTTTCCAATGGCCTTGATCATCTTGATAAGGCGAGCGCTGAATGGTGAATTGTTGAGAGAAATTATCCTGACCGATGCTAAAGCTCTGATCACCAAAACTGCTCAAATGGGCTTTTATTCGCGACTGTTCAGCACCACTGAAGCTTTGGTTGGCAATACTTTTTTCAGTATGTTCTTGATGGTAATACGTCACTTCGCCCGACGATTTGATCACTAATTCACTGTGGTTGTTTTGCCAAGTCCCCACATAATTTTCATGGCCTTTGAGGAGCGGACTGTTTTGTGTACAGGCAGAGAGCATGAGCAGACAGAGGGGTGCAAATACGAAATGTTTTTTCATAATGAAATCTACCACGTAGGAGATTCCTTTGAATATGTGCCTGAAAACTGAAACTTACAGTAGGTTTTTTGAACCTCTTTGGTAATAAGAAACCCAGCTAGAACAGTGCTCATATGGATGCTTTTTTAGATTAAGATCAACAAATTTTTGCATTAAAAAAAACTCACTTCGTGCTAATTTAAAATCAATCAGTTGATGATGCTTCAGATCGATCATTTCAGCGCATGAAAAAAATATAGAGATTGAAAATAATGCAAGGTTTTGTAGATTTTTGGAAAAGCTTTAGACTTTTACCCTCAGCATGGCTGTTACTGGTGCAGTTTCTGATCTTGGTTTTAACCGCGATTACCCGAGAAAGTCTGTCTTTTCGTGCGCTGATTTGGGTACTTGGGGTGTCGGTACTATTGATCATTGCCAAAGTGATTCGCCAAACTCCAATGTTTACGATTCTAGGACTGAGTTTTGTTGGCTGCGCCGTATTGTTTTCTACTTTGATTATGCTCGGTGTAAATCATCCCAATATTCAAATTATTGCGCATGGTTTTGAAGCATGCGCATATTTTAGTGCAGCCTATGGCTTATTGCGCTATATGTTTGCCGATCGCTATTTAACCAAAGATGAACTTTTTGCAGCAGGGGCAGTATTTACCCTCATCGCATGGGGTTTTGCTTTTCTCTATAGTATTTGTCAGCTGATTTATCAGGATAGTTTTGTGAATCCTGCAGAGCCGGGTATGCAGTCGTGGTTAGATTTATTATTTTTAAGTTTTAGTTTGCAGTCTGCCACGGGTTTGTCAGATCTCATGCCAGTGAGCGCGCCTGCACGGGTGTTGGCTATGCTTCAAATGTTTTGTGGAGTGATGTATTTGGCTCTCATCGTTTCTCGCTTAATTGCTTTGCAATATATTGCCCATTTACCGGAACGCCATGAGCCTAAAGACAAATAATGACAGAATAAAAAAGGACGCAAATGCGTCCTTTTTGGTATTCAGTATCTAATATGAATTAGAAACGGAATTTAGCATTTACGCCAACAGTTTGAGTGTCGCCGATAAAGCTTGTTTCAGTCGCTTTAGCTGCTTCATAGTTAGCATTTACATAGCTAGCACCAACTGCAACAGCAGGAGTGATAAAGTAGTTTACGTTCGCGCCCCAAGCTGAGTCTGGAGTACCAGCAAAGCTAGATTCAGCGTAAGAAGCACCAACGCTTAATTTAGGAGTTACGAAAAGATCAGTTTTGAATTGGTAAGCAGTGTCATCACCGTAGATGATGCCTGATTCGAAACCAATTGCCATGTTAGTGTCGTCGATTGCGCCAACATATTTAGCACGTGCAGTGATTGCGTCTTGGTCTTGGCCAATAGTTGTAGCTTCAGCAACAGCTTTAGCAACACCGTTACCCATAACGTTGAACGCGTCAACAGCAGCTTGGTCAGCAACGCTAGTGTAACCAACAGCAACTAAGAAGTTTTGAGTTGGAAGTGCACCAACTTCTAAAGCATAACGGTCGCCATTGTTGTCAGCGAATTTTTGGTTTTTGCTGTCAAGAATAGTGTGGCTGTAAGACGCGCTTGCATATACAGGAACAACTTTAGTTGGAACATAAGCTTCAGCTTTAGCACCGAAGTTATGAGCAATTACGTCAGTACCTTCTGAACCAACTTCACCGTAGTTGTAAGCAACAGATACGTTAGAAGCTTGGTTTAAGAATGCAGCTTCTGCTAAAGGACCTTTTGTAGAGTCAACATTTTTGAAGTAGTAAGTACCTTGAACACCACCAATGAAATCTTTGTCATTTGCAGTTGTGTCGATGTATTCTGCTTGGCCTTGAACTTCAAATTGGTAAGCTTGAGCACCGGTCATGGCTAATAATAAAGCAGTGGCTAAACCGAGTTTTTTCATGATTTTCTACCAGTTGTTACAAATGGATTAAACATTGAGCATTGTATTGTAACAATATATTAAGTCAATGATCCTAAAGGTTATTATTCAGTCTCTGACTCAGATCTTTATTTCATAATAAGAAATTCAGTTTTTACTCTAACTAATAAGTCACTGAAAAAAAATCATTGAGAACAATTAAGTAAGTTTGATTAAATTCTTAATTAAAAAAATACACTTGAAAAAATACACAACTTTTCAATCTAAAATAACAATTATTATTGTTATTTTAATTCAAAATAACATTTATTGTAGTGGGTAAATTCTAACGCTTTTCACGCATTTGAGGTAATAAATCAGGACTTTGACTGCTGAATTGTTGGGCTAAAACCACTTATTTGCATATTAAATAGACATTTTTGTTTTAAGTTTGAGGGATATGTCACTTAAATATGTGTCTTTGTGATATTTTTAATATCCTAGTGAAATACTTGGCTTTACATCAGGTTTTATTTGATTCATAATTTGCCAATCGAGTCGTCACACGGTTTAAAAGTGTGACTTTGACCCTGATTCTCCATTATTGTTTTTTATTCGCCCAGCTTTCCCCAAGGTTGGGCTTTTTTTTATTCAAAAATGCAACTTTATATTAAAGATAAAATATAGAGCAAATATCTTGTAGAAATAAATGCACTTTTATGGTGCGTTAATAATTCTATTTATCTTTCAATTAAAGTGATATAGACAAAAAAAATCCTGATTTTCAAGGAAAATCAGGATTTTTTAGCCAAAATTTTCGGGAAACTAAAATATTCTGCTGAGGAAGAAATCTAGTGTGCCCTAATACGGTGCATTCTGCACCAATTTATTGCAATTGTAAATATTTATTTAAACAAGTTAATAAAATATATTTCGCTTTGAAATATGCTGCTGTTTTTTAGCAAATTATTTCGTTCTAAAGTGATAAAAATGTGACAGATTAAGCACATTTATATAGAATTTAGAGCTATAAATGTTCACTTTACAAATTAATAAATTATTGGTCATTAATTTAAATATTCCCGCGTTTAGTTGAGAAGTGGGTTGGGGTATGCAACAAGTGTGGGGCATAAAATAGATGGAAACATTACGAACAGAGCATATTAGTAAGCGCTTGCAACTTGCGATGCTAGTAATCGTCTTGTCTATCGTATTTATCAGTGTTCCATTGATTGTGAGCAGCAATCAAAACTACCTCAAAAGTGCCGAAGCGCTGAAAGAAATTCAGATGCTGAAAATGGTGGCAGATTTAACCAACCAAATTTCCCGTGAACGTGCGCCAGCTAACAGTGCAATGTCGAGTCAAGGTGAACAGCGCGAGCAAAAAATTATTGAGTTGGCTGAATATCGTCAAGGCGTTGATCGGCAATATCAAGATACACTGAAAGTTTTAAAAGAAACGGGCTTTGCACCGATCGCCCAGCAGTTAGAGTCCAATTTATATCCATATTTGTTGCAGGGTCGCAAAACGGTCGATCAATATATTGCGCTGCCGACACAACAGCGTGAAGCTAAAAAATTGGATCATGCCATTTTGGCGATGTTCCAAGCTTGGGATCAAAGCTATATTGCCATGCAGAAATTGGTCAATCATTCACATGGTAAAGATACCCGTGTATCGAATTATTACACGCTGATTTTATTACTGGCAGAATTACGTGATCAGGCGGGAAGAGTCGCATCAAATATTATGGCTGCGGTATCATTTCAACAGGAAATTCCAGAGCAAAATTTAGCGCGGAGTTTACAAACCCAGCGTCAAACACGCTATCTATGGGAATTGATCAATGTCGTGCAGTCTGAACATGACAAAACTCCCGAGTTTAAACAGTTACATCATGCGGTAAGGACGGAATTTTTAGATAAAGGTTTGCCAATTATTGATGGTTTGACTCAAAAAAGTCTTCAACATCAGCGTTATCACATGGATGGCACCCAGCTCACTGATGCAATGGTCAACAAATTTGTCACAGTGGTGGAATTGCAAAGTTATATTTTAGATTACAGTCTCAAAGTAGCTGCGGATGAACAACGTGAAGCGCGAAATAAATTGATCTTTACGCTTTTTGTCTCACTCGTGTCATTACTGACTGCATTATTAACGATGTTCTATACCAAGAAATGGGTGTTTGAACCTTTAATTCGTGCTCGTAATCAGTTATTTAAACTGGCTCGGCACCGACAAATGGATCAAGGCGTGATTGAACCTGCCAAAGTAGGTTATCTCAGTTTATTTGACGCCATTCAGCATATTGAAAACATGCTGGAACAGCGTGATGCCTTTGAATTTCAGCTTAAACATATTGCCAATACTGACTCACTCACCAATGTCGCCAATCGTTTTGCCTTAGATGAATATATTAAATTTCGCGACAGCCAAAATTCAGGCTTTTTACATACAGCACTGATCGTGATTGATATTGATCACTTTAAACAGGTGAATGATCGCTATGGGCATATTGTCGGCGATTTGGTGATTCAACATGTTGCCAATCAATTACGAAAACATATTCGTTCATCCGACTTGGTGGTGCGATATGGAGGAGATGAGTTTTTAGTCCTGATCGAGGGGATTAATATGCTCAAAGCCCAACACATTGCCGAAACTATACGGCACGATATTCAGAATGTGAATTTTAATTTGGCAAAGGACGAAGCCGATCTCATTGTGACGGTGAGTATTGGTGTGGCAGTGGGGGCTGAAAACTGGATCGATTTATTAGAGCGAGCAGACCAAGCATTGTTTAAAGCCAAAGCTGCGGGGCGTGATCGTGTTTCAGTCTAAACGCAGCTTGGCAGATTCATAAAGTTAGCCAGACAAATGAATTAATCTTCATCTTTATATAATTTATTGCAGGCTTGTTGGTTCATTTGACTGCCGTCTTCATTCCAACACTGGGCTTGGGTAATTTTGCCTAAATCGTACTGAAGCACCGCTTCAGGTTGCCCATCGTCATACCAAATTTTATAACTGTTATGACGAACGCCATTACGATAATAACCTTGGCGTTCTAGTTTGCCGTTTTCAAACCACATTTTCAGCTCGCCAATCAGTTTATTGTTTTGAAAATTGGCATAGGTCCATGGTTTACCATCCCTATACCAGCGTTGGCGCAGGCCATTTTCGATACCATTTTTATAATTTTGAGAAAAAGCCAGTTGCCCATTCGGATGCCAAATTTTGTAATCCCCCTGAGATTCACCATTGATGATGCTACTTTCTTGCTCTTTTATCCCATTGGCAAACCAAAACTCGAGTTTGCCTTCGTACTCCCCATTTTTATAGGCAATGCGGCTACGGGATTTGCCGTTGGGGAAGAAACTTTCAAATACGCCTGAGCCTTGAATACCATCTGGAAAGTGAATGAGATGTTCACACTCACCATTTTTAATTTTGCTGTTGCTCAGAAAGATGGTGGTTAGGGCATTGCCATTGGCATAGACATATTGATTTTCATAGATCCCTTTGTGTGAAGTCGGGGTACTGAGGGCTTTACATTGCGGCTTATCTTTCCATGGGCTAAGATCGGGGTCTTCTTGTGAGACAAACAGCACCATGTATTCGTTTAGATAGCCATCGGCAAAGCTATATATTGGACATAATAAGAGGCTGAAACTTAAGATAAATTTATTCATTGTTAGTATGCTTTTATATTTAAAAAATTATTCGTTGTTGAGTCCACGATAGGCGTCATCATAAGGATGTTTTGTTTAAAAATAAATAGTGGATGCGCTAAGTTTGCAACAGATAGAAGACTGTTGAAAAGTAAACAATTCAGGTTTGAACTTCATCTTATACTATGGACTTTAAACACCATAAAAATAGTGCAATGAAAAAAATATATCTATCGTTGATGACGGTCTTGAGTTTGACTGCATGTACAGCTAATGAAGGCATGTTGGATTCATCTCAACACTTAAAACAAACCACTCAAGCCAATTTAGAAAATTCAAGGGTGAGTGAGATTCCGTCTTTATTTAATCAAGCACAGACACAGGCGGTATTTGTCACATGTGATGGTCAGCGTTTAAGTCATTATGGCAATGACTTACAGCGCGCCCACACTGAATACATTCCTGCATCTACCTTTAAAATGTTAAATGCTTTAATTGGTTTGCAGCATCAGAAGGCGACAGCCAATGAAGTTTTTAAATGGAAAGGTGAAAAACGTGCTTTCCCCTCATGGGAAAAAGACCTGACTTTGGGTGAAGCGATGCAAGCATCTGCAGTTCCTGTATATCAGGAACTGGCAAGGCGAATAGGCTTGGCGTTAATGCAACAAGAAGTCAAACGGGTCGGTTTTGGCAATGCCAATATTGGCAAACAGGTGGATAATTTTTGGTTGGTCGGGCCGTTAAAGATTACACCTGAACAAGAAGCTCAATTTGCGTATCAGCTTGCGACAGAGAAATTACCGTTTGATGTCGCGGTACAAAAGCAAGTCAAAGACATGCTTTATATTGAAAGCCGTGGGGATGCGAAGTTATATGCCAAGAGTGGTTGGGGTATGGATGTAGAGCCGCAAGTTGGGTGGTATACCGGTTGGGTAGATGATGGTCATGGCAAGATCACGGCGTTTAGTTTGAATTTGCAGATGGCTGCAGGGGATGATGTGGCGGAGCGTAAGCAGTTGACGTTGGATGTGTTGGATAAGTTGGGTGTGTTTCATTATTTGCGCTAACTTTTTGAATTTTGAATTTTGAATTTTGAATTTTGAATTTTGAATTTGAACGTCCTCGCTTTGCATTGGGGGGTGAGTTTCCATTGTGTAGGAGATTCCTATTTTTGAAAGCACAGAAGTAAGCAAAATGCTTTTGTTTGGTTGAAGGTGCGTCCGTTTGCCGGCCATATACTGCATTTATTTTTCATCATCTAATGAATTTAAGTATCTGGCAATGATGTCACCATGACAATCATGAGGTTTACAAAAGCATCCTAAACGCTTACCAGCAAGATTTTGAGCATCAATTTTTTTTGCCTTCATTAGAATATCTTTGTGAAAATCATATTCAAATTTGGAAATAACATCTTCACGGCTTTCTTGTTCTGCTCCATTCATTGCATATGGGTTTCCCCAAATTGAGCCACGGCCAATATATTCATACTCATCAGATTTTTTTATTTTTTGAAATTCAGGGTGATGATGTATGTTAATTACTCGAGTAATTTTTATTTTAATAACCCTTAAGGGAGTTTCATTCTTTTGGAAAAATAAAGTTTCATTTGGAAATATCTCACCATCATCAAAAATGACAACATGTGTATATTCAAGTGACTCCCAATTTTCCACTATATTGATTTTTTCACAATTTGGATTTGCACTTGAAAATTTGGTTAAAAAATTATTAGGATCATAAGCACTACAAAGCTCAAAATTTTCAAAAGAGCTTGTAATTCTTGATATTTTACGTTCAAATTTTGAATAGCTAAGAAATTCTTTAGGCAAAAAGACTAAGATATTGGTCATAATTAATATAAGTGTTTAATTATATTTAGAGTAGTCTGTGTTTGGGCAAGATAATCTAAAACAAGTCGACGATGGCATTGGTGTGGAAGATGCTCACTACAGAGTAGACAATTATCATTAAAGTCATTAAGGGAAAAGTACTTTTCAATATTTCGGTTAGCCATAAGTGTCATAAATTTATCTTCATACTTCTCCCAAGATATTTCACCCTTTTTATAAGGTTTTAAAATTTCATCTACAGGAGCTAAATCTGGAACATGCTGATAATCACATTCACAAATTTCTTTTAAAAAATAAATTAAATCATCACGTTTTGCAAAGCCTGCTAGTTGCGATACATTATTTAGGCGAACATCAATAACTTTTTGTACTTTATTGTCATTAATAAGTTGAAAAAAGGATTGGGCTTTTTTCTGAGTAAAGCCGATGGTATAGATATTGCTCATTACAAAGTCCTTAGATAAATATAGAAGCAACTAGTTTATAGCATCGGTTATCATATGGGGATGGTTCTCCCAGACTTATACATAGAATAGCACTCTGATACTGATTATTTAGTTGGATATGATCATCAAATGTTAAGCATGTTACAGCTAGGTCGTAATGTGTCTCTTTGTAAGTAAAAGAAGCACGTCGTCGAATCTTATCATTGAACTGTTTTGTGTACAGGTTCAAATTTTTCACTTGAACTAGATATAACGAGGCTAAAATTTGCTGTGAACATCCAAGTTGTTTGTTTTGATATTCTACAGAATCATTTTTTCCCCATAAATCGTTAGGATTATCTAAATAGTAATGAATGTCGTGTTTCTCTATTTTGTATTTATCAATCCACGAATCATTGGATATAATGAAATTCTCAGGTTGATGATTGTGCAATGGAGCATACTCTAAAAAGGTAATTTCTGCTCTTTGAAGTAGCTTTAATTGCCATTTTTTTTGGGTTTTAGTGTTTAATACAGTCGTTTTTTCAAGTCTAATTGCATCTCCATTCTGATTGGAAACGGGGCGGATCCATTCTTTAGTTCGATAACATTTTCCTGCTACACATCTTTGGCCATGTTTTAACGATGTTGCAAAAACAACAATTTCTCTTTTCATTTCTATTAAATAATAATGAGTTAGTTGTGTTTTACTCCCTTACTAGTTGTTAGTCAAAAAAGTGACTAACAACTTTAGTCGTATTTTAGTTTGTTATTTCAACATCGGCTTTAAAAACTTCGCTGTATGCGATACTTTATTCTTAGCCACTTGCTCTGGTGTACCTTCAGCAATAATCATACCGCCACCCGCACCACCTTCAGGGCCTAAGTCCACAATCCAATCGGCAGTTTTAATCACATCCAAGTTATGCTCAATCACCACGATGGTATTGCCCTTATTACGTAGCTCATGCAGGATGTCGAGCAATTTAGCAATATCATGGAAGTGTAGACCTGTCGTCGGTTCATCAAGCACGTACAAGGTTTTACCTGTATCACGTTTTGCCAACTCACGAGCCAATTTCACACGCTGCGCTTCACCACCTGAAAGTGTGGTTGCAGACTGACCCAAACGGATATAGCCCAAGCCAACTTGGTTCAAGGTTTCCAAACGACGGTGAATCACAGGAATAGCGTCAAAGAAATGCATTGCATCTTCAACCGTCATTTCTAACACATCAGAAATGTTACGACCTTTATAGCCAACTTCTAAAGTTTCACGGTTATAGCGCTTACCATGGCAGGCATCACAAGGTACGTACATATCAGGTAAGAAATGCATTGCGACTTTAATCATGCCGTCACCTTCGCAGGCTTCACAGCGACCACCTTTCACGTTAAATGAGAAACGACCTGCCGCATAACCACGTGCTTTGGCTTCAGGAGTTTGCGCAAAAAGTTCACGAATAGGGGTAAACAAACCGGTATACGTTGCAGGGTTTGAACGTGGTGTACGACCAATTGGGCTTTGGTCAATATCGACGACTTTATCGAGGAACTGTAAGCCGTCAATCGAGTCAAATTTTTCCGCAGTCAGTGTGGTTGCACCGTTCAATTGAGTTGCTGCAAGTGGTAACAAAGTACGGTTAATCAGGGTCGATTTACCTGAACCCGACACACCCGTTACACAGGTCATTACCCCTAAAGGAATGGTCAGGTCGACATTTTTTAGGTTATGACCCGCAGCGCCCATTAACTTGATTTGTTCTTCAGGTTTTGGCGGTTGTGTTCGTGTTTTCGGCACATCAATACTGAGTTTTCCTGATAGATATTGACCGGTTAATGAATCTGGATTTGCCAAAATTTCGTCATACGTCCCTTCGGCAATCACATGACCACCGTGCACACCGGCACCCGGCCCAATATCAATAATATGATCCGCAGCACGAATTGCATCTTCATCATGCTCAACGACGAGCACGGTATTACCAAGGTCACGTAGGCGAACTAAGGTTTCAAGCAAGCGGTCATTATCACGCTGATGTAGACCAATAGACGGTTCATCGAGGACATACATCACGCCCATGAGGCCCGCACCAATTTGTGAAGCCAGACGGATACGCTGTGCTTCACCACCCGACAGTGTTTCTGCCGAACGCGATAAACTTAAATAATTCAAACCCACAGAGACTAGGAAGTGCAAACGTTCACGGATTTCTTTGAAAATCTTGTCGGCAATTTCGCCTTTGGCACCGCTTAAGTTGAGGTCTTGATAATAGCTTTCAGCATCGCCAATCGACATCTTGGTGATTTGCGCGATGGTTTTATCTTTAACTCGAACATGACGTGAAATTTCATTGAGACGTGAGCCACCGCAAGCATCACATGCGGCATTGGATAAATACTGTGCTAAATCCTCACGCACGTAGTTTGATTCGGTTTCACGGTAACGACGCTCTAGGTGCGGTAAAATCCCTTCAAAGGCTTGCACACGTTTGTGCGAACGACCACGCTCATCAATATAGCTGAGGTCAACTTTTTCCTTGCCTGTACCATAAAGGAATTTCTTTTTGGTGTCGGCATCGAGTTCATTCCACGGTGTGTCTAAAGAATAACCAAAATGATCTGCCACTTTTTGGATCATGCTGTAGTAATACGGACGTTGACGGTCCCAACCACGGATTGCCCCTTGGCTAATCGAAACTTCATTATTGGGAATCAGTTTGTCAGCACTAAAATGGCTGCGTGTGCCTAAACCATCACAAACAGGGCATGCACCGAATGGATTGTTGAAGGAAAATAGACGCGGTTCGAGTTCACCGACGGCACGTTCACATTCAGGGCAGGAGTGTTTCGCAGAGAAGACACGGTCTTCTTGTTCGCCTTTCATCCACGACAAAATGGCAATATCACCGCCCATGCGTAGTGCAGTTTCAAAACTTTCTGCAATCCGGTTACCGAGGTCATCACGAACTTTAAAACGGTCAACAACGACTTCGATGGTGTGCTTTTTCTTTTTGTCTAATTCGGGTGGAGTATCAATATCAATGACTTCACCGTCGACACGCGCACGGACAAAACCTTGACCTTGTAATTGTTCAAATAAGTTGGTGTATTCGCCCTTACGGTCACGGACCACAGGGGCAAGCAACATAAGCGCTGTGCCTTCTTCTAGACCTTTGACGGTATCAACCATTTCAGACACAGTCTGAGCCACCATCGGGAGGTCATGTTCAGGACAATACGGCGTGCCGACACGGGCATAGAGTAGACGTAAATAGTCGTAAATTTCGGTGATTGTTCCCACTGTTGAGCGTGGGTTGTGGCTCGTTGATTTTTGTTCGATGGCAATCGCAGGACTCAAGCCTTCAATCGAGTCAACTTCGGGCTTTTCCATTTGCGAAAGGAATTGGCGTGCATAGGCAGATAAGGACTCAACATAGCGACGTTGACCTTCAGCATACAAGGTATCAAAAGCCAAAGAGGACTTCCCTGAACCAGAAAGACCCGTAATGACCACAAACTTGTCGCGTGGAATATCGAGTGACACATTTTTTAAGTTATGGGTACGTGCGCCTCGAATACGGATATGGCTTTGGCTCATGCAAGGGGTCCTAAAATATTCATCGAAAAACCTATATATGATAGCGCATGAAAAATGTTCAAGTGTAATTTAAACCTAGATTTATGCGTGACTTTGTGAGAAAAATGGCCGAATCAAAATATAGCTGTCTGTGCCGATGCCCTAAAACATCCGCAAATCAGCAATCTAGGACTTTTAACATGAAATGGCAACTTCATCTCAATCCAACATTAGGTGTGATGGGTTTATTGATGTGTAGTGTGTTTTTGAGTGCATGTACCCCGAACCACACACCGAAAGCGCAAAAATATGACAGCTTAGAACAAGCAACTTTGGCGCTGAATACCGAAAGTGAAAAAATTGATCTATATATTGCGAAATTAGGTCAAGCCAAAACAGAAGCTGAAAAAAAGCATCTGGCTTGCGAAAAAATTCCTCAACAGTTTGATTTGGTTTTGGCAATTGTTGAAAACAATCAACATTTGATGAGTGCTGAAGATTTAAAAGTTCAAGCGCAGTTTAAGCACATGGCTGAGCAACAAAAGGCGCGCTTTACATCTAGCCTGTGGTGTAAAGGTGCATAAATATAAAAGCGCTGTGACTGTTTTGAGTTCATCGTTTAAATCTCCTGTGTCATGCGCATAACAATCCATTGGAAAATCTCAGGACTATCGCAGAAAAGACGTAAAATGCAGTTTTCTCGAAACTATAGAATGCCATGTTGTCCTTATTTCTCAAAAGCTTAATGGGTGCCTTTGTTGTGGTATTAATTGCTTTGCTGTCTAAAAGTAAGGCGTTTTATATTGCAGGTTTGGTTCCATTGTTTCCGACTTTTGCGTTGATTGCCCATGTGATCGTTGCAAATGATCAGGGTGCAGCCGCATTACAAAAAACTGCACTGTTTGGACTCTGGTCTCTCATCCCGTATTTCATTTATTTATTGATGGTGTACCTGCTCGCAACACGTGTGAGTTTAACGGCATGTTTGAGTGTAGCAACGTTGAGTTGGGTGCTTGCTGCGGCTGTTTTGATTTATGCATGGCAGAGTTTTCAGTAAGCATCAAAAGCCTATATCGATGCTGATTTAGATCAATTTTTTATGGGTTCTAGATCATTTATAAAACTATAGATTTGGCTAAAATTATGATGAATTTCCAATCGTTAAATGTGTGATTTTAAATGTAAGTATTTGAATATTTAATTATAATTATGACAGAACAGCAAATAATCATGATAAGAGCAAATAATGTTAAAACAATTTTGGGTGATCATCTGCCTCATGTTTTTAAGCCAAATCCTGTGGGCTGAAGACAGTCAAATCCTCGCGTTTGAACAGTTTATTGACCCTGCAGCCGAGCAGCGTTATAGCGTGAGCGTGCCTGCGGTCGGGCAAAATGAACAGCTATGGTCTGTGGTCTATATGGTGCTGCAAACCAACCAAGTCCCTGACAATACTGTTCTGGACTTTAAAGTCGTTCCCCAAGGTTTATTATCGAAAAATAATCCTGCACAAAAAATACAAGAGTATGCTTTTGATGGTGTACAGTTGGCACAGAAAAAAGACTATGTACTGTCCCAATTCTCCGATTTGAGTGAACAACTGGAAGATCAAACTGGCAAGAAAGTGCAGGATGCATCAATCTTTGATATTAGTCGTGCCCATGTATATGCCCGCGTAGAAGATTGGGTGCCTGACTATAATGCACAAGCCACCCAACTGAATATTGAACTGGGTAAACTCAATGAAATGCAGGTGAAAGGGCTGTATTTCATTTTAGGCAAAGGTGAAAAGCCCAAAGATTTATTGGCCATTGCTCAACTTGATCCGATGATCAAATCACAATTTCATTCAGAAGAAATGCAGGAACGCAAAGCAGCACGCAGTGAGTTGCGTGAAGCACGTTTTGCGATTTTTTTGGTGATTATCGCGATGGGGATTTTTCTCGGATGGTATCGTTTTAAACGCTAATGCCTGAAATGATCGTGCATGGTCATTCTAAAAACCGAATCTAACCATATTAAAAAAGGATCTAAAAGCAATTTTAGATCCTTAATTTTTTATACAGTTTAAATCAAAGGTTTATTCTACAGGCCATGTGCGCTGTTGATACGCGCTGTCCCAGAACATCCATTCTAATTTTGCACCGTTCGTATAAGCCGCATGCATTTTTTCACGTGTATCTGCATCGCAGCGAGCCGCCACTCGATCAATAGTTTGAATCACGTTTTGCACAGCAGTATTGAAGTCTTCACCTGAGTAGGTGTCGATCCATGCTTGGTAAGGGTTATTAGGCACAGATTGGCTGACAATGGCTTTGCCGACTTCAGCATAGATCCAAAAGCAAGGCAGGAGTGAGGCAAGGACCACAGGGTAACTTTCTGACCATGCTGTCGCTGTTAGAAATGAAGTGTAATGATGGCAGGCAAGGGTCAGTGGAGTATTTTCAAACTGTTCTTTGCTAATGTTGAAACCTTGCATAAAGTCATTGTGCAGACTGCGTTCCACCACGATGGCAATTTTTGCCGCTTCAGAAAACTGAATCACATCGTCGGCATCAAATGCCTTGGCTGCACACACTGCAAGTGCACGACCATAGGCCAATAAATAATGGGCATCCTGAATGACATAGTGACAAAAGGCGTCGCGGCTTAAACTGCCCTGAGCCAATTCCTGATTAAAAGGTAGATGGAGTATCTGCTGATATAACGCGGTATTACGTTGCCAAACTTCTTCAGAAAAACGCATTGAACATTCCTGTCGTTAAAAATGAAAGACGGGTCTACACCATGATGCGATGTATTTGAGAGCCTCCATCTTAGAGTGTTTATTCAAAATGTAACGAATAATTTTTGGTTTCAATCCTGAAAAGCGGCATAATTGCGCCATAAACTTAGCTTCAAACTGGGTATTCCCTCATTTTGAAATCTTATTGAATGAATAGGTCGATCTATCATGATGAAACATTTTGGTTTCTCAATCGTCTTTACGATCGTGTGTCTTGCTATTTCTGCATATTGGGGTCTGAATCATGGCCCAAATGCAGGCGTGCAAGCCATGCTGACAGCACTGACTATTACTGCAATTTTGGCAGTGATGGAAGTGTCTTTGTCATTTGATAACGCTGTAGTGAATGCATCGGTACTCCGTGGTTGGGATCATTTCTGGAAAATGATTTTCTTAACTGTCGGGATTGTGATTGCTGTATTCGGTATGCGTTTGATTTTCCCAATTGTGATTGTGGCTGTTACTGCAGACATGGGCGCTATGGAAGTGGTGCAATTGGCATTGAATAATCCAATTGAATACTCTGCAAAATTGATGGCCCATCATGCAGAAATTGCGGCCTTTGGTGGTGCTTTCTTATTGTTGGTGTTCCTGAACTTCTTCTTAGATGAAGGGAAAGATACCCATTGGTTCCGTTGGCTAGAGCGCCGTTTAGCTAATCTTGCAAACGTTCCTGCGATGTCCGTGTTTATTGCCCTAATTGCGTTATTGGTAATGGCAGCAAACGTGGCCGAAGCCTCTCGTCTAGCGGTAGTGATGGCGGGTATCTGGGGGATCGTGGTGTATATCGGTGTCCAAGTACTGAGTCATTTATTGGGTGGTGAACCTGAAGTTGATGAAAACGGTAATGCGGTTGGACATGACGCAAATGGCGTACCGACGGGCGTGATCAAAGCAGGTTTTGGTGGTTTCCTTTACCTTGAAGTACTCGATGCCTCATTCAGTTTTGATGGTGTGATTGGTGCATTTGCGATTACCTCTGATGTGGTAATCATTATGCTCGGTCTTGCTATTGGTGCTATGTTCGTGCGTTCAATGACCATTTACTTAGTGGATAAAGGCACCTTAGATGCTTATATCTTCCTTGAACATGGTGCGCATTATGCGATTGGTGCTTTGGCCTTCATTATGTTGGCGAGTGGCACAGGTCTTCATGTCCCTGAAGTGGTAACGGGTCTAATTGGTGTGGCATTTATTGTTTGGGCTGTGATTGCCTCAATTCAATATAAAAAGCGTCAAGAAAATCTAGGCTAATTTAAATTTGCCTAAAATCTCCCAAAAAGCGCAGCGTCAGCTGCGCTTTTTATTTGTCCAATCATCAGGATATTTAAAATCAATAAAAATCCTGCTTCGCTTTAAGCTGAATGTCCTATAATCCCATTCCAAGATTAATGAATTTTTAACCAGCTATGATGAATGCTCTTGAACGACGCTCAACTTTTGCTTTGAGTAGTATTTTCGCCTTACGTATGCTGGGGCTGTTCATGATTATTCCTGTTTTCTCTGTGGCAGGGCAGCAATATGCAGGGGCAACACCGGCACTCATTGGTTTAGCGGTGGGTGTCTATGGGTTGACCCAAGCGATTTTACAGATTCCGTTTAGTTTGATTGCAGACCGTTATAGCCGTAAACCGTTGGTGGTGATCGGGCTGCTGTTGTTTGCTTTAGGTGGTGCAATTGCGGCGATGTCCGATAGCATCTATGGCGTGATTATCGGGCGTGCGATTGCCGGTGGTGGTGCTGTATCTGCCGTAGTGATGGCTTTGTTAGCCGATGTCACACGTGAAGAACAGCGTACTAAAGCCATGGCCATGATGGGGATGAGTATCGGTTTGTCCTTTGTGGTCGCGTTCAGCCTTGGGCCTTGGCTCACAGGTTTAGTCGGCATCTCGGGTTTATTTTGGGTGACCACCATCATGGGACTTGCCGCGATTGCGATGTTGCTATTGGTACCGAAAGTAACGCGTCATCATAAAAATTTTCAACAAGGTTATCTGACGCAGTTAAAGCAAGTACTGAAAATGCCTGATCTAAATCGTTTACATGTTTCAGTCTTTTCATTGCATTTACTGCTCACAGCGATGTTTATCTATGTGCCGTCTCAGTTGATTGACTTCGCCAATATTCCCTTGCATTCGCATGGTCTGGTGTATTTGCCGCTTTTGGTCGTGAGCCTGTTTTTTGCATTTCCAAGTATTATTTTGGCGGAAAAATATCGCAAAATGCGCGGCATTTTCTTGACCGCCATTGGTGGCATTATTTTAGGATTGGGCATCTTAATTTTTGGTTTCGAATCAAAATATATTTTGCTGACAGGCTTAGGTTTATTCTTTATCGCATTTAATGTGATGGAGGCATTATTACCGTCATGGTTATCGAAAGCAGCTCCAATTCAATCCAAAGCGACTGCCATGGGGGTGAACGCCAGCAGTCAGTTTCTGGGGGCATTTTTTGGTGGTATGATTGGTGGGCAACTTCTGTTGCTAAATGATACGGCAATGGGATGGGGCATCCTGACAGCGCTAGCCATTTTATGGTTGATCATTAGTTTTGGGTTGGCTCAGCCGCGTTATTTATCGTCTATGGTGTTTAGTTTGCCTGAAGATAAAGAAACGGATGAATGGACTTCTCAGCTTTTAGCAATTCGTGGTATTGAAGAAGTTGTGGTGATGTCTGACCAGCAAGTGGCTTATGTAAAAGTGGATAAGCAGCAGATGGATGAATCTGCGCGACAACATTTAACGCACTTGTTAGGGAAAGAGGTAGCCATTTAACCATAACTCTTATAAAGTAAATAATAGAAACAAATAGGAAGAATACGTCTGATGCGTGGTGTAAATAAGGTCATTTTAGTTGGTACTTTGGGTCGTGACCCTGAAACAAAAACTTTCCCAAATGGTGGTTCTCTCACTCAGTTCTCAATTGCAACGAGTGATTCATGGACAGATAAAAATACAGGTGAACGTAAAGAGCAAACAGAATGGCACCGTATTGTGTTACATAACCGCTTAGGTGAAATTGCACAGCAATATTTGCGCAAAGGTTCTAAAGTTTATATTGAAGGTTCATTACGTACTCGTCAGTGGACAGATCAAGGCGGTCAAGAGCGTTACACGACTGAAATTCGTGGTGAACAAATGCAAATGCTTGACAATAATCGCCAACAAGGCGAACAAGGTCAAGGCGGTGATTTTGGTCAGCCTCGTTTTAATAATCAACAAGGTGGTTATAACAATAACCAAAACCAAGGTGGCTACGGTAATAGCTCAAACCAAGGCGGTTATGGCAATAACCAACCGGCTCAAGGCAATAGCTATGGCAATAACAACCCAGGTGGTTTTGCGCCAAAACAACAGCCTGCACCGACACCGGCTCCTGCAGCAGCAGATTTAGATGACGACTTACCGTTTTAATGAACCTTAAACACAGCGTTTAAAACGGTAGATCATCATCAAAAAAAGCCCTCAATCTTGAGGGTTTTTTTATGTGTATCTAAATGTTTGCCAGTACTGTGTTCAGCATTGAGCGAATAGATTATTGATTGGTAGCGTCGATTAAAATCTAATATAAATAATAAATCTAAAAATCCGATAGTTTTTATAAAAAAGTTCGGTTTTACCTATGGCTTGATATTTCGTATTCTAGCTTCAACAGATAAGCAATCCCTGAAATGAGTTAGAGGAATATCAAATGAGTTTAATTAATACTGAAGTAAAACCATTTAACGCTACCGCTTACCAAGACGGTCAATTTATTGAAGTTTCAGAAAAAGACTTCTACGGTAAATGGTCTGTGGTGTTTTTCTATCCTGCTGACTTTACTTTTGTATGTCCAACAGAATTAGGCGATCTTGCTGATCACTATGCTGAATTCAAAAAAATGGGCGTAGAAATTTATTCAGTATCTACTGATACACACTTCACGCATAAAGCTTGGCACGATTCTTCTGAAGAAATTAAGAAAATCGAATACCCAATGGTTGGCGATCCAACTTGGACACTTGCGAAAAACTTTGATGTTTTAATTGAAGCGGATGGTCTTGCTGACCGTGGTACTTTCGTAATTGACCCTGAAGGTAAAATCCAAATCGTTGAAATCAATGCAGGTGGTATTGGTCGTGATGCTTCTGAATTGATGCGTAAAGTAAAAGCTGCTCAATATGTACATGCACACCCAGGTGAAGTATGTCCTGCAAAATGGAAAGAAGGTGAAGCGACGCTTGCACCATCGATCGACCTAGTGGGTAAAATCTAATTTGGTAATCCAACCGTAGATTTAAAAAAGCCAGAACTCAGTTCTGGCTTTTTTGTGGTTTAGATCATTAGACTAAATAGCCATCATGTTCTGGAGCATAGCCACGAACTCCATCGACTAAATAGTCAATTAATCTTTCCATGACTAGGCGTTGACCTTTGCGCGAAGCATATACCAATTGCACCGTACCGACATTTGAGCACCATTCGGGGAAGAGGTGAATTAAACGACCTGCCTCAATATCTGCTTGCACGGTTAAATAGGGTAAGTCTGCAATGCCTAAACCATCGAGTGCTGCATAATAAGTACCGGCTAAGTCATTGCTTTTAATCCGAGGCTGTAAGGCAATTTCAATCTGTTCTTGCTGTCCTGTATGATGCAAATGCCATTGATAGCGGTTTTTCTGTGTGCCCAAAACGATACTCGGAAATTCTGTCAATTCGGTAATATGCTTTAACTCGCGTCCTTGTAAAAGTTCAGGACTAATCACTAAGCAATGCACGGTTTTAATCACGTCACGTACAATAATACTCGAGTCTTCATTCTTACTAAAATTGGTGCGAATCGCCAAATCAATGTCGTCATGTAAGACATCCACACGGCGGCTAGACAGCTCGAGTTCGACCTGAACTTTGGGATGATCTTTTAAAAACTGATTTAACAAGGGGCGAATTTGATGTTCCATCATGACTGGTGGACAGCTAATTTTAACCAAGCCTTCAAGTTCACTTTTTTGCTTCAAGAGCACCTGATGCGCACATTCGACTTGTTCGATCACTTTTATGCATTCTTCATACAATTCTTGGCCTAATGTCGTGACCTTAAAGTGTCGGGTAGAACGCTGAATAAGGGTGACATTATATTTGGCTTCGAGATCTAAAATGCGTCGGCTTAATTTTGATTTTGTAATATTCGATGCTTCACTTGCAGCGCTAAAACCGCCATGTTTCACCACCAAGTAAAAGTAGTAATAGTCATCAAATGAATGCATGGATCACCTTATGCAGTGAAAAATTATTTCAATTCCAATTATCATACGTCAATTTATACATCAGGTATAAAAAAAGCGGCTCGAAGCCGCTTTTTACTACTGGAGGATTATTTCTTTTCAGTATTTTGCGTATAGCTGTTGATGAGGTTACGGTAGTCTGGAATATGGTTGCCGAAAAGCGCACCTAAACCTTCAATATCATTACGCCAGTCACGGTGTAATTCACACGCGGTACCAAACCACGTCATGAGCTGTGCACCCGCTTGCGTCATACGTTCCCACGCTGAGTCGCGGGTTAAATGGTTGAAAGTACCTGAAGCATCGGTCACCACAAAGACGTCAAAGTCTTCTTCTAAAGCAGACAAGGTTGGGAATGCCACACAAACCTCAGTCACTACACCGGCAATAATCAATTGTTTTTTGCCGGTTGCTTTGACTGCTTTCACAAAATCTTCATTATCCCAAGCATTAATTTGACCTGGTCGTGCAATATAAGGTGCGTCAGGGAACATTTCTTTGAGTTCTGGAACCAATGGCCCGTTTGGACCTTGTTCAAAACTGGTGGTGAGAATTGTTGGAAGATTAAAATATTTAGCAGCTGCAGCAAGTGCGAGCACATTATTTTTAAATTTATCTGGATCAATATCGCGAACCAATGAAAGTAGACCCGTTTGATGGTCAACTAAAAGTACCGCGGCATTGTCTTTGTCTAAACGAACGTAAGGTTTGCCCATTTTATTGTCCTCTTTCCTGTTTGCAAGTACGCAGGATCAGATGAAGTCTGCGTGTTAACTCGATTTAGCATAGCTATAAAAATGGGATAATGGAATGGGTTTAAATGAGAAAAACAATCATAATATTGGGATAATTCATTGTTGAATATGACTTAAACCCCTATATTTTCCAAATCAATGCTTGTTTTTGAGTAGATTTTAGATTGTATTACTGATTATTGTTCTATATTTGAGATATATAATGCTATTTGGATGATGGTCAGCAAGTATTTCAAAGCTTAAAATAAGCGCTATGTTCATCCTATCGTATGAATATAGGAGCTAAGAAATGAAAAAAGTAATTGGTGTTTATCGTAATCAGCAAATGCATTGGGTGGGTGATGGTTTTCCAGTCAAAAGCTTATTCTCCTATGATCGTCTAGGTCAGGCCATTAGCCCATTTTTGCTTTTGGATTATGCGGCACCTTATCAGTTCGATCCCACCACTGCACAGCATGGCGTGGGTTCACATCCACATCGTGGTTTTGAAACCGTGACTATCGCCTACAGCGGTGAAGTGACTCATAAAGACTCAAGTGGTGGTGGCGGCACAATTCAAACGGGCGATGTGCAATGGATGACCGCAGGTTCGGGTTTGGTACATGAAGAATTTCATTCGCCTGAATTTGCTCAAGCAGGTGGTCTTTTTGAGATGGTTCAATTGTGGGTGAATTTACCGGCAAAAGACAAAATGACTCAGCCTCGTTATCAAGCGATCACGCGCCAAGATATTCCACGCATAGACATGGATGAAGGTGCAGGCCATATTCGGGTGATTGCCGGTGAAATGGGTGGTCACCTTGGGCCAGCACAGACCTTTAGTCCAGTGAATGTCTGGGATGGTGAGTTGAAAGCTCAATATGAAACCACCTTATATGTACCTGAAGGGCATAACACCATTTTGGTGGTCTTGAAGGGTGAGGTGGTGGTGAATGAAAGCCATAAAGTGCAAGACAGTTCGATGGTCATGTTTGCCAAAGACGATATCGCCATTCAGCTACAAGCGTTGCAGGACACACAATTTTTGTTGCTTAGCGGTGAGCCACTAAATGAGCCGATTCAAGGTTATGGCCCATTTGTGATGAATAGCAAAGCTGAAATCATTCAAGCCTTTGATGATTTCAATAACGGAAAATTTGGTGAAATTGCAGTGGCGCATGAAGCTTAAGCGAAATTCATGACATTGAAATAGCCGAAAAAAAAGCCTCTGAACAGTCAGAGGCTTTTTTATTAAGCGCTGTAGTATTTATAGTTGTCATGATTTAAATATCATTTTACTTTTTATAAATTGTGATGAATTTATCACTTTCTTATGTGGCGCATCTTAGCGGTATTTGGCTTTAAAGTAAACCGAAAGTTATAAAAATGGTTAATTTAATTGCTTGGTTTTATAGAGTAATTAAAATTTTAAATAAAAATATGTTTAAAAAACAAAGCTTAAATTGTGTGCTTTTTGACTGTAAATATTTGTAAATTTAACTTAAAAACGGCTGTACTGAAATCCATACAAAAAATGCGAATCTGGTATTTTTTAATAGCTATTTTTAAGTTCTGATCAGTCATACTTTTAAACTGTGTTTTATAGATGGAAAAGAAAATTGGAAATTGCAGTCATCGGTAGTGGCATGGCTGGGCTGGCTACCGCAAGAATTCTTAAAGACGCAGGGCATAACATTACAATTTTCGAAGCTCTGCCTGGTCGTGGTATGGATAGCCACAGCACTGAGTTTGAAGGTGGCTTGATCGATGCCCCTTTGCGTGTGATGAATCCACACCTCTGGAAAAATACCTTAAGTTTGGCGACCCATTTAGGGATTAAAACTTTCCCAGTCCGTACCTATATGGCATGCAGTTGGCTATTTGAAGATCGTACAGAAACGTGGTTGACCACTAGTCGTAGCCGTATTGGTAATTTCCCAATTATTAATAACCGTAAAGGCTTACAACAATATGGCTGGCGTTTAGTCAAAGGAATGTTGCAACTTAAAGCCGCGATCACTCGATTTTTTAAATCAAAAAATCAGGACATCACGCTTGCCGAGTTCATTAATAAAAATGAAATTGAAGAAGTATTTTGGCATGGTGCGGTCATGCCTGTGTTGTATACCATTTGCACCTGTAACCCGAAAACGATTGGGGAATGGCCTGCGAAACCACTATTGATTTTCTTGCGTCAATTGACCAATGGCGATGCCTTGTTGCGTATCCAAGGTGGTACACCTGCGTTGGTTGATAAGCTGATTGAAGGTTTAAATATTCAAAGTGGTACGGCAATTACCAAAGTGCACGAGCAAGACGATAAAGTCTTGGTGGAAACTGAGGCCGGAGCACATCATCTATTCGATCGCGTGGTTGTTGCGACACCAACCACCAAAACGGAAGAATTTTTAGATCCAACCCAGTTTGCTGATGATATTGAGCTCTTAAAGAAATTTAAATTTGAGCAAGGTCAGTTGGTGATTCACACCGATCAAACCGTGATGCCGCCGAAGCGCAAAGATTGGTCTGTACTAAGTTATATGATGGATCGTAAATTTACTCGTCAGCAATTTACCGTGTGGCTTAACTCAATCGAGCCGAGCTTGGTGGGTAAAACTCCAGTGTTCCAAACTTGGCAGCCAGTGACACCGATTGATCCTAAAAAAGTGATCTCTTCGGTCAGTTTGACACGCGCAGTGGTGGATTCACATACGGTGGCGCTGAATAAAGAGTTACAGCAACGACATTTATCCCCTGAGCGTAAAGTCTTCTTTTGTGGCTCATGGTCTTGCGATGGTCTGCCGATTTTAGAGTCTGCGGTAACATCTGCTATGCATATTGCAGAAATTTTTGGTGCACCATTGCCGTTTGTAGGTTTAAAACCTAAAGTGGAGGTTGCCCCTCAACTCGGTTACTAACATGAAATGGCTTCAAGCAATTCGTCATTATATTCCTAGCCATAAATATGCGATTAACAGTCGACTACTCGGAGATGATGCGGAGCTTGCTTGGAGCAATTTGGGCTATTGGAATGATGCAAAATCATCCTACCCTGCAGCCTGTCAAAAACTCGCTTTCCATCTTGCCGAATCCATTCAATTAAAATCTACAGATCGTGTTTTAGACCTTGGTTGTGGGCAGGGCGCGAGCTTGGTTTTTTGGATGGAACATTTTCAAATTCAAAACTTATCCGCAGTCGAATTGCAAACCGAATGTGTGGAAAAAATCCAAAAAAATTTAAATTCAAAAATCAAAATACAACAAGATTCATTTTTGAATTTAAAAAATATTTATCCACAAAACTGTATGGATGCCGTACTGTGTATTGATGCTGCGTATCATAGTGATTTGAATTTATTGCTTTTATCAGTTGTTAATGTTTTGAATTCAAAAGGACGCTTTGCTTTTCACTATTTGATGTTGTCCGATGCGTTTTTGAATTTAAATTCATTACAGCGACTGAAATATCAAAGTCTGTTGAAAGCAGCAGATGTGAATTTGAAAAATTTAAATTCAAAGCAAAATTTACAACACCAAGTGCAACAGGCAGGTTTCGAAAATATCCAGATTGAAGATATCAGCGAATTCGTATTTCAGGGTTTTGCCGATTATATTCAAGAACAAAAAAGTCAGATGAGCCTGAGTCATGTGGATCAATTCAAAATCAAGATGACGGCAAAATTGTGCGAAAAGTTGTATCGAGACGGGCTGATTCGTTATGTGCAGATTAGCGCGAGGAAGCCATAAAAGACCGGCTCTAAAAACATCAAAGCCTCACTAAAAAGCGAGGCTAAGAAATGGTGCCGGCACACGGATTCGAACTGTGGACCTACTGATTACAAGTCAGTTGCTCTACCAACTGAGCTATGCCGGCGTTGTGGAATGCATTCTACAGATTTTTTGAAGTGGTGCAAGTTAAAAAAACAGCAAATCGAATGTAATTTATACGTTTGATTTATTCAGCATTTGACCGATGTTTGGCTCTAAAAACCAGAGAAATAAAATTAGGCAATGTTTCGCCCACAAGATGTGGGCGAAAAAGTAGGATAGATGAACGTTGGGTGCTATTTCATTCTTAAAATTTGGTCTAGATCCTGTGCGCATTCTTCAAGTGTATATGCCATCTCCAGTTGCATTTGGGGGCGGAGTTCATTGGCGAGCTTTCGCCATTCGTCAATCAGACGCTGTGCTTTTTGAATTTTATGTTTATTGATGTCTTTGGCAAGGGTTGGGGTATAGCCACCACGTTTGGCGTTCTTGATCTGCTTAACATAATTCTGGCTGTTATTCATGTTCTCTCCCGAATAGCAGTGATATATGAAAGGTGTTTTTTAAGTTTTTCGTTGATCAAGTTAAAAGTACCGCAATCGCGTTTCAGTTCTATGATGTTTAAATTAATGAATAATTTTTTGAATAGCACCTATATTGAGAGGATGATTTATTTTTAGCATAGGCTTAAGTAATTGTCTTTAGAATATAAAATTTGTATTTGTAAATAAACGTGTCTTTCTTACTGCCAATAAAAAATCCATAAGTCGTGCATTAGGAAAAAAACGTGTGATTTAAATCCATCAATCAGGACTTAAATACTGTGAAGTTATTGAGCTAAACAAATAGAAGATCAATTAGGGGAATATTTAATATTGAGAACAATAAAATTAAAAAAGGCCTAAATTTTATCAATTTAGACCTTCATTCTGCTTGGCATTGCAGTTTATTCTGGCGGTGAAAGAGGGATTCGAACCCTCGAAACGCTATAAACGTTTACACACTTTCCAGGCGTGCTCCTTCAGCCACTCGGACACTTCACCTTTTGCGCGGTGGATAATAGCGAAAAAAATATATTCTGCCAAGAGAAACAATTGAATTAGACAAAAACATCTTGAGCGGTGCTATGATTCGCAAAAATCCTGTCTAAATTGAAGACAATTATATGCAAAGTACTGCACAAAAAGCCGCATTGCCTGCCATCACCTTGGCAGCTTTGGGCGTAGTATTCGGAGACATTGGGACGAGCCCGTTATATGCGCTGCGCCAATGTTTCCTCACAGCACACTTGGCGATTAGCGAAGCGTCTGTGCTGGGTATTCTGTCCCTGATTTTCTGGTGCATCATGCTGACGATTAGTTTTAAATACGTCAGCATCATCATGCGCGCAGATAACAATGGCGAGGGCGGTATTATGTCGCTGTTGGCCTTGAATCTACGAACCACACGAATTGCCGAAAACAAAAAAATCTACCTGATTGCCCTTGGCTTTATTGGGGCATCTTTGTTCTTTGGTGATGGGATCATTACCCCCGCAATCTCCGTGTTATCTGCGATTGAAGGTTTAAGTATTGCGACGCCGATGTTTAACCAATGGCTGCAACCCTTATCGATTGGTATTTTGGCGGGGCTATTTTTAGTGCAACGCCATGGCACAGGCACGATGGGTAAATTCTTTGGTCCATTGACGCTCATGTGGTTTTTATCCATTGGCGGATTTGGATTATGGAGTATTTCGCAAACGCCATTTGTGTTGACCATGATCAGTCCGCATTGGGCTTTCAATTTTGTGGTACAGCAGCCCTATGTTGCGTTTTTGACCATGGGTGCGGTCATCTTGACGATGACAGGTGGTGAGGCAATCTATGCCGATATGGGGCATTTTGGCCGACTCCCAATCCGCTTGGCATGGTTTATTGTGGTGATGCCGTGCTTGTTGTTGAACTATGCGGGCCAAGGTGCTTTGCTACTGCGTAATCCAGAAGCTCTAGCCAATCCATTCTATATGCTGATCCCAGAATGGGCACTGTATCCAATGATTGCTTTGGCGACAGCGGCCGCGGTGATTGCCTCTCAAGCGGTGATCACAGGGGTATTCTCTATGGTCAATCAGGCGATTCAATTGCGTTATTTGCCGCGTTTGACAGTGAAACATACCTCTGAAGTTGAACGTGGTCAGATTTATTTACCATTTATTAACTGGGCATTGTTTATCTCGGTGCTGATCTTGATCTTGCTGTTTGAAAACAGTGCGAATTTGGCCAGTGCGTATGGCGTAGCTGTGACCATGACCATGCTCTGCGGTACGATTTTGATCTCAGTTTTGGCTTATGGTTTATGGCGTTGGCCCGTTTGGAAAGTGGCAATATTTGCAGTGCCATTTTTATTGATTGATTTGATCTTTGTTGCATCGACATCATTAAAAATCGCAGCGGGCGGTTGGGTTCCAATCCTGATTGGTGCGGTATTGTTTACGATTTTAATGACGTGGAAAGATGGTCGGGCATTGGTGCTCAATCGACTCGGTAAAGATGCTTTGCCTATTGACCTGTTTATTCGCAGTGTCAGCATGGGTAGTGAAACCAAGTTTGTTCCAGGTGATGCCGTATTCTTGACAGGAACGCCTGAGATCGTGCCTCATGCCATGTTGCATAATATTAAGCACAACAAAGTTCTGCATGAACGCAATATTATGGTTACGGTCAACACCCGAGATGTGCCATTTGTACCCGAAAATGAGCGGGTGATCACGGAAAAACTAGATGATCGATTCTATCGAATCACGATGTTTTATGGGTTTAAAGATCAGCCGAATATTCCTGCCGCTTTGGAGCATGCGTATCGTGAATTGGGCTTTGAATTTGATCTAATGCAAATCAGTTTCTTTATTTCCAGAGACCGTATTATTCATACCTTGGGTGAAGGCATGGCACCTTGGCGAGAAAAGCTGTTTATCTCTATGCAGCGAAATACCAGTCCAGTCAGCGATTTTTATCAAATTCCAACCAACCGTGTGGTTGAGTTGGGCAGTCAGATTGAAATTTAAGACGTAGATTGAACTTTTAGGCATAGATTTAAAAGTTAGACACGAAAAAGCCAGATCAATTCTGGCTTTTTTTATCTGTAATAATTAAACTTTTTAGTCCAAAGACATAGAGATCATTCTGTTGCTTTTTCCTGGGAGGAGTATGCGAGCAAAACAACAGAATGAAGATGTTGCGTTATTTCATCCTTGAAAATACGCTGATTAGTTGATTGTCGCGTCTACATCTGCAGAGGCTTCAGGCGCAGCTTGGATGGCTTCGTCAGCAACAGGTGCTTCTGGGTTGGCTTGAATTGATGCATCTGCAGGATTTGCACTTTGAGTTTCAGGTGCTGCCATAAAAGCATCTTGTTGTCCTTGAGGAGCTTCAGGCAATGCAGCCGATGCGCTATCGGCATTCACTGGCGCTTCTGCAGAAGAGGCAATGACTGGCGCAGCGTTGGCATCCGTTGATACGGCTTCAGGTACATGCTGTGCTGTTTCCACAGGTGCTTCAGTTACCGCGGCTTCAGGTGTATTGGCCACTGCTGTTTGTTCAGTTGGCACAGACTGCTCTGTAGGTGCGGCAGCTACACTTTGCTGTTCATTTGCGAGTGCATTTTCCGCTTCAGTCACTGCTTGTTCAGCATTTGCAGGGACTGCAGGGGCATTCGGATCGATTTGGTTTGCCTGAGCCTGTTCAGGGTTTAAGGGCTGTTCTGTTGCAGCGGCATTGACTTGTCCGGCAGGAGCTTCAACCAATTGAACTTGGCCACTTGAAACTAAGTCCTGAATGGAACCAGGTTGACCATTCACGGTGGTCACAATTTTGACTTTAGATAAGCTTTCTAATGTATCACCGGGTTGAATCGGCGGTTCTGCAAATGCTGCTGCGCTCATTAAACCTGAAATTAAACCTAAACCTAAAATTTTAGAATGCATAATCACTCCGTATATTTTTATCGCAATTTTTCGTATTTTTACCTTGTCATAATTCTTGAGGCGAATTCAATGAAACATACGCAACTGCTTCATGACCTCCTATAAAGAACTGCACAACTGCGACATAAAGTTACATCAACTGCTGCTTTGTTAAACAATATTTGTGTGATTGTTAAGCAAATTAAAAAAGAAAAGTGTACTAAAATTTGCACCCTTGCTAAGCTGCGGAAAAATAGTCCTTTTAGAAGTCATTGTTGTAAGTCATGGTCAAAAAGAAACGCAATTCAGCAAATCCGCTTTCACAGTTATTTGGGCAAAATGGCATAAAAGTGCTGTTGGGTCTGGTGGCAACAGGAAGCTTTGCTATTGCTTTCGGGCAAGAAAAGATTCAACAACTTGTTTCTATGAGCAGCACTTCAAATAGCGCCTGTTTGGACCAATTTTATCGTGAAGTGCCACCTTATTTGGTCCGTGAAAGCTTACATAAAAACAGTTTTCCACTGTGTTTTAATGGCTTTAATGTCATGTATTCAGGGATATCCAAGACACCGCTTTGGGTTGCAGAAGCATTAACCCCCGCACGCCTGAGTCAAAAAATTCCGCGTGAAGATAACTTTCATGAAGAGACTCGCGTGCCGTCTGAATATCGGGCTTTGCTGTCAGACTATAAATCTTCAGGCTATGACCGTGGACACATGGCGCCAAATGCCGATATGCCCAATAAAGCTGCGCAGTTAGACAGTTTTTCTTTGGCCAATATGGTGCCGCAAGCTCCCAAAAATAATCAGCAAGTGTGGCGTGAGTTAGAAGAAGCCACACGGGCGATAGTGACCAAACAAAAGCAAGATGTCTATGTGGTAACGGGGCCAGTATATAGTGCGAAAAAATTAAAAACCATCGGGCAAGGGGTCATCGTGCCGACCGCTACTTATAAGGCGATCTATTTGCCGAAAAAAGGTGTTGCAGGCGTGTACTATGCAGACAATACCTTGCGTGATACCGCACCGACAGTCAAAGTCATGAGTATTTGTGCGCTAGAAGAACTGACTGGAATTAATTTCTTTCCAGAATTAACCGAAGACCAAAAGCGTAATACCTACCGTTTGCCACTCAAAGCCACCCAAGTCAAAGCAAATCAAGACATCGCTTATTTGCATTGGGATGCTGAAAGCCAGTGTGCTGCAGATGTCGCAGAAGACAAGATTTTAAGTTTGCAAAAAGAGTTTAAATCGAGTGGTGGTTCTGTGGGAGAGACATCCATGGCAAGCAGTGAAAATGACAACAATCAAGATGCCTTGGTCAAACAATTGATTGAAGAAATTTTGCAATATCTGCTACAAATTTTGAAATAATCAAGCAGATAATAGCGTTGAACTGCGAGCGATGAAGAGGATCATTGCTTGCAGTTGAAATCTTTTTCACGTATTTCTATTGCTGCATCACTACAACAAAAAAGAAGGATATCCAACATGTTTAAAGCATTTGAAAATGATACAGCGTCGCATGCAATTCATGACTTAACACTAGAAAATGGCCAAGATCGAATTAATATTTATGGCAACTTACAGGTGACGAAAGACCAAGCTGGTTTAGCTGCAGCGAAAGCTTTACAGGCATTTTTCAATGATGTGGTGACCACGCTTGAGGCAGAAACTAACTTAGCTGAAAAAATAGCGCAGGGCGGTGAAGACAACGAAGTGGAAAATCCATTTCTTTAATGCTGTGTCATCGGCTGTCGAAGGACGCAATGCTCAATTCGGGATGAATGAAAAAAAGCTCACAGGTTGTGAGCTTTTTTTGTGGCGTATTTTTCTATTTATGCGTCTTTTGCCATCAGTTTATAGATGACCGCACCAATCACTGCGCCAATGATTGGGGCTACCCAAAACAGCCAAACTTGTGACAGCGCAGCAGTTTCAGCAAAGAATGCGACACCCATACTACGCGCTGGGTTGACTGAAGTATTGGTGACGGGAATGCTTATGAGATGGATCAATGTAAGCGCAAGACCGATCGCAATTGGGGCAAATCCAGCAGGGGCACGTTTATCCGTTGCTCCCATGATCACAATCAGAAAGCCAGCCGTCAGCACAATTTCAATGATTAAGGCTGAGAGCATAGAGTATTTGCCCGGAGATAATTCATCATAGCCATTGGTGGCAAAACCGCCGACGCCGGTAAATCCGGCCTGACCTTGCACAATGATGAATAGAATAAATGCGGCGAGGGTTGCACCCAGCAATTGAGAAATAATATATGGAGCCAGTTCTTTCGCTTCAAAACGACCGCCAGCCCACAATCCGATACTCACGGCAGGGTTAAAATGTCCCCCTGAGATATGACCCAGCGCATAAGCAGCCGTTAATACCGTTAAACCGAAGGCCAGTGCTACGCCAGCGAAGCCAATGCCAAGTTCAGGAAAGGCCGCAGCCAAGACCGCACTACCACAACCACCAAAGACCAGCCAAAACGTACCAATCAGTTCTGCTAAATATTTATTCATTTAAAACTCCATTTGTTTTTGTCATTTGGAATAGATTTTCAATCTTTCACTCAGCATGAGTGCAATCTAGTTGTGAAGTGTTGTTTTATTCATTTATTGAATATGCATAGATTTAATGGATTTTGCGGAAAATCACAACATTTAAAATGATAACTGTGTCACATTTTTAACTTGCTGCTTCAATTTGCGATAAGCGCCATTGCTGTGGGGTTAAGTTTCGCCATTGTTTAAACGCACGTTGAAACGCACTCTGTTCTGAATAACCCAGCAGTAACGCAATTTCTTGCAAACTTAAATGCGGGTCTCTTAAAAATTCTTCTGCCATCATGCAGCGGACTTCCTGCATACGTTGCTGATAGGTGCTGCCTTGTTGTTGTAAATGGCGTTGTAATTGTCGGACGGACAGATTCAGTTGCGTAGCGACATGTTCAATTTGGAACTGATTTTTTTGCAAACCCATTAAGATGGCTTGCTGTAAGCGTTGGTCGATTTGCGTGGTATTCGGCAGCTTTTCCAATAAAGACTGTGCCTGTTGCATCAACAGTTTTTGTAAGGTCTGATCGCCTTGGGAAAAGGGACGAGACAGTTCTTGAATGGGAACAATAACCTTCGACTTTTCTTGGGAAAATCGAACTTTACAGCGAAAATATTGTTCATACTGAGCGACATTTTTCGGTGCAGGATTATGAAAATGCACTTCGTGTAAATTGATATCTTCAAAACGCATGAATAATTTTAGAAACTGCAGCATTAACGCAATCGCAATTTCATCGGTCAATTGATTGGCCATATTCATGGGTAAATCATTCCAACCGATCGAAAAAAAATCATTTTGAATATCAATCAGCAATGGACTGCCATCGAAGATTAAGCGATGAAAATCATGGTAGCGGAGCAGTGCTTCGCCCAAGTTTTCACAGGACAGGGCAATATACGCAATAATGCCAATATGTTTGGGTTGCACATGTTCTGCAATTTCTAAACCCAGCGCAGGCTTTTGGATCTTTTGATCTAAATCCATCAATAAATCACGCCAAATGGCATAATCAAAACGCTCTAAGTTTTGAACTTTATTCAGTTTTTCAGGAATAGCAATGCCTTGAGCTTGATGATAAGCATAGAGCAAATGGCCGAGTCCTCCATAGACCGATCCTGTATAGTCCTTGAGTTGTTGCATATTTTTTTAATTCTAAATTTTGTCGTGTTTTGTCAATAATATTAAAAAAAACGGTCAATATCTAGCCCTTTTCATTACCTATAGTGGAGCTAAGAAAAGGAGATATTGGTCATGTTAAAAGGTTTTATTGCGGGGTTGGTCGTCGCCAATGCCTTTGAATGGTTCGCACATAAATATGTTTTGCATGGCACACATCGGTCAGGCAAGCCACGTTTTAGTCCAGTACCGAAAAGCATGAAATCACATTGGGAACATCATCGTGAAGTTCGAAAAACAGATTTTCATGATCATGGCTATGTTGAAGGTGTACAGAACTGGCGCACGAAAAATGAAATATTGTCACTGGTGGCAGTTTCAGCCGTATTTGTCCCGCTATTTTATCCCATTTCCAAAGGAATGAGTTTGTCTGTGCTGTATTGCGCAGGGAATTATTATTATATCCATCGTCGCGCACATCTTGAGCCAGAGTGGGCGATGAAAAAGATTCCATGGCACTATGACCACCATATGAACTCAAATCAGGATGCCAATTGGTGTGTGACTAAGCCGTGGTTTGATTATATTTTAGGAACTCGGGTGATCTCGTCGGCGAAATTACAGGAACAGAATCCACTGGGTGTGCTACTACCGACAGCGATTGCCAAGCCATTGTCACACTGGGTCAATCGGGTATTTCCTGCAAAGTGGGTGGCTGAGCGTGAAAAGCCAGCTGCACTTCTTGAAACGGTCTAATATGAATGCACTGTGCGTTTTGACAACAAGCTTTGCCATCCAATTGAGCTGTCGCAATTTGTCAATAAATTATGAATCTACTGTCAATCAAATGCAGTGCAAATGCCCTATATTTAAATCATCAAAAGGCTTGTACACGACGAGTTGATTGATGAAGTTGCTATGTATATTTTTTTCATTTGTTTTAAGTATCAGACCAAGTGCTGTAGTTTTTCTTGGTTTATAGGAGCCGACAAGGCTCCTTTTTTTATGTCTATAGTAAATCAATTGCATGGGCGATGCTCTGCTGTAACTCCATGTTGTTGCATCAAAAACACCAAAGCAAAAAAAAGAGCGAATCATCGCTCTTTTAAATCTTCATTGAAAATGAATCAATTAAAGGCGCATTTCAATGCCTTGTTCTGCTAGATATTTTTTCGCTTCAGGAATGGTGTGTTGACCAAAGTGGAAAATAGAGGCTGCAAGCACCGCATCTGCACCGCCTTTTAAAATGCCATCGGCCAAATGTTGGAGATTACCGACACCACCAGAAGCAATGGTTGGAATGGTCACACGGTCATTGATATTACGCATCAGTTCAAGGTCATAACCGGCTTTGGTTCCATCGGCATCCATGGAGGTGATGAGTAATTCACCTGCACCGAAGTCCGCCATTTTTACTGCCCACTCAATAGCATCAATACCTGTTTCTTTACGACCTCCGTGGGTGAAAATTTCCCATTTATTATCGCCGGTTTTTTTTGCATCAATAGCAACCACAATACACTGTGCGCCAAAACGCTGAGAGGCTTCTTGTACAAATTCAGGGTTATAAATAGCCGCAGAGTTAATCGAAACTTTGTCCGCACCGGCATTTAATAACAGGCGGATATCTTCTACTTTACGCACGCCACCACCGACTGTTAATGGCACAAATACAGACTCAGCCATACGCTCTACCGTACGGTAAGTGGTATCACGGCCATTTGAGGTTGCGGTAATGTCTAAGAAGGTAATTTCGTCCGCACCTTGTTCGTTATAACGGCGTGCAACTTCAACTGGATCGCCTGCATCACGAATATCAAGAAATTGAACACCTTTCACTACACGACCGTTGTCCACGTCGAGGCAAGGAATAATACGTTTAGCAAGCATAATTTTTTCCAAAAATAACAGCCGATTATGAAACTTCGCGACTTAGATGCTACACCTTAGTAGTCGGAGCGGTTATTCTATCAAAAATATGTAAGTTTTTTCGCAGGTTTTCTATGTCGGTTTATACCACTTTGACTTTAAAGGAAGTTCAGGATTTTGCAGCACCTTATGGACTGGAGGTGATTGACCTGATTCCGATTCAAGGCGGTATTCAAAATACCAACTATTTTATTGTTTGCGAAAATGGCACGCAGTATGTATTAACCGTTTTTGAAGAGATGGACGAGCAAGGTGCAGGGGAATTGGTGCCTGTACTCGAACACTTGGGGCAGGCTGGTCTAGCTGTGCCTGTACCATTGAATCATTCAGGTAAAGCGATTCATAGTTTAAAGGATAAACCTGCACAAATTGCGCCACGCATGCAAGGTCACCATCCCATGCCTGCGAGCTTAGCGCAAGCAGAAGCGATTGCTGTAGCCCAAGCGAAAATGCATGTGGCTTTACAAGATTTCCCTTTGGAACGTGCAGAATATCGTGATCATGCTTATTGGTTACAAGTTTCACGTGATATTCGTCCAACATTAAATGAAGCAGATACCACGTTACTTAACAATCTGTTGGGCTTATATGACATCTTAACGGCGATGTATCCAGACCGTCCTAGCGGTTTTATTCATTCTGATCTGTTCCGTGACAATACTCTATTTGAAGGCGATCAACTCAACGGCATTTTAGACTTTTATGAGTTAAATAAAGACGAACTCTTGTTTGATATTGCTATTACTTTAAATGACTTTTGTACTGAATATCCGGATGTACATTTGAATGAAGACAAAGCCATTGCCTTTTTAAATGCCTATGAAAGCGTGCGTCCATTAACCGCAGATGAAAAATCATGCCTAGAGTTATATTTGGCGATGGCGGCGGGTCGCTTCTGGATGATGCGTTTACAGGTGGCACAGAAAAATGCGGCAGAAGGTCGTACAGGTGATGATATTTTGCAGAAAAACCCTGCTGAAATGCGTAATATGCTGATTGAACGATTAAAATTCGTCACTGCATAAATTTTAAAAACAACGAGAGGGAAAAGCATGCGTGATCAAGGACGCTTAGTAGAATGGTTTGATGACAAGGGCTACGGCTTCATTCAACCGAACGATAGCACCAAAGATCGCGTATTTTTGCACATCAAAGACTTTTCCCGTCCCGGCCCACGACCAATCGTGGGCTGCGCGTTGGATTATGCTGTGATCTTAGACGAACGCGGACGCTTTCGTGCGCAGCAAGTGCATTATTTAAAAGCCTCACAAACCAAAGCTACACAACGCCCCAATAAAAAAAATGTGGTGCAGATGCCACGTCAGGCAGAGCCGATGCAAATCTTATGCATTGTGTATATCCTAGCCTTGGCGGGCTTATCTGTGGCGGGTTTACTCAGTGGCATGGTGCTGCTTTTTGTGAGTATTATTAATGTCCTGACCTATTGGTTCTATGCTCAAGATAAAGAAGCTGCGCAAATGGGCAACCGACGTGTGCCAGAAAATACACTGCATCTTTTGTCTTTTTTAGGTGGGTGGCCGGCGGCATGGCTAGCTCAGCAACGTTTGCGGCATAAAACACAAAAACAACCGTTTCGGAAAATATACTTCTGTACCATAGCCTTTAACATATTACTGATTTTATGGCTAATTTCACCATTTAATATCCTGCATATTTAGTAGGTGGAACGATCCACAAAATCATCATGACGGAGAGCGAAATGAATTATTCCATTGATAAAGATCCAAACCGCCTGCTCACGATTATTTTGTATATTCTTTATATTGTGGCGATTTTTTCTGCCGGCTTGCTTGCGGTCCTCGCGTTGATTATCAATTACGTCAAACGCAGTGATGTCCGCGGTACGATTTTTGAAAGCCATTTTACTTGGCAGATCCGTACGTTTTGGTGGTATCTCATTTGGAACATCATTGCTTTCGTGCCTTTTATTTTTCTGTTCTTTACCGGCAATAATGCCAATGCTTTTGCAGGTGTAGCACTGGGAGCGAGTACCTTCTGCGTCACGGTAATCGGACTGTCTTGGTTATGGATTGTGTACCGCGCGATTAAAGGTTTAATCCGTGTCAATGACAACCGACCGATGTATGAGTAATGCGAGTTCAGAACTTTTTGGAATAAAAATCTTAGCATCAAAAAAGCGACCGTATGAGTCGCTTTTTTGATCTAATAGAGGATGCAGAAATTAGCGTTTCTTTAACCATTTCGGCCGCCATTCACTCACAATCACACCAAGCACTACACACAGTCCGCCAATGAGAGCGAGCGGTGTTAAGCGTTCACCTGCAAGCCGCCCAATGATTGCGGCCCAAACCGGTTCACCTGCATAGATGATTGCCGCCTGTGCAGGATCAACCATACGCTGCGCCCAGTTCATCACCAGTTGAATCACGGCGCTGGCCAGCCCCAATCCGCACAGTACAGCGATTAATGGCCATTCAAATTTGGGCAATGTGGTTTCACCTACCATTGGAGCAAAGCAAAAACAGAACAGTGAGGCAAATGCCAATTGTAGAACCGTCACTCTGCGTAGATTGACGCGGGGTGCAAAATAACTGATCAAGATAATTTCAAAGGCAATGGCAATCGACCCGAGCAGCGTAATGATTTGTCCAAAGTTGAGCTGAATGGCGCCAAAACCATTACCAGTTAAAAAGACCAAACCAACAAAAGCCAAACACACACCCAGCCATGTAATCACATGCGGTTTATGCCGAAAACAGAGCCACATAAAAATCGGCACCAGCGGTACATACAGCGCTGTTAAAAAAGCTGATTCACTGCTGCTGATGCTTTGCAGGCCGATTGTTTGCGTCGCATAGCCGATCGCAATCACCGCGCCGATACTTGCGCCCGCAATGACATCATATTGAGAAAAGTGTCTAAGATATTTGAGTGATAAAAGACTCACAGCCAGTGTTGCTGCGGCAAAACGTAGACCGACAAACAGCACGGGACTGCTAAAATTTAAACCGTATTGCACGGTGATAAAACTGGCGCCCCAAATCATGGTAATCAGGATGAGTGCGAGCTGCGGAAACTTGGCTTTCCAAGCAGATTGGACGGTTGACATGTGTATTTGATTGTTCGAAGAGGGGAAATAAAAATGAGAAATAAAAAAAGAGGCCCGAAGACCTCTTTTCTGCTCGGGCAAATTACAAGCTTTGTTGATCAAGCAGTAATTGAGCTTCACGAAGGTTCAATGTCCCTTCATAAATTGCACGACCAGTAATCGCACCTAAAATGCCCGGTTGGCCTTTTAAGTTACGTACGTCGTCAAGGTTAGTCACGCCACCCGATGCAATAACAGGTAAGCCTGAATATGTTGCAAGGTTTACGGTTTGTTCAACGTTCACACCTTGCATCATGCCATCACGTGCGATGTCGGTGTAGACGATGCTCGATACGCCAGCATCTGCAAAGCGTTTTGCCAAATCAGTAGCTTTCACATCAGTGACATTTGCCCAACCATCTGTTGCTACCATACCGTTCATGGCATCGATACCGACAATGATATGGCCTGCAAATTTTTTGCACGCTTCTTCAACAAATTCAGGCTCTTTTAGCGCTTTTGTACCAATGATGACAAACGATACGCCTGCATCAAGGTAGTGTTCAATAGTTTCAAGAGAGCGGATACCACCACCAATTTGAATTGGTAATTCAGGCTGTGCTTTAGCAATCGCTTCAACCACAGGCTTATGAATCGGTGTACCAGCGAAAGCACCGTTTAAATCTACCAAATGTAAGCGACGCGCGCCTTCATTTACCCAATGCTGTGCAGTTGCCACTGGATCGTCAGAAAATACGGTATCGTCTTCCATACGACCTTGTTTTAAACGGACACATTTGCCATCTTTCAGGTCAATTGCAGGGATGATCAGCATGCTTTCGCTCCTTGCTCAATCAAATTAAGAATGAATTTGTACCTAATCTTATCAAATAAACGGCTATTCACTAAATGCTAATATCAGAATTGATGAATTAAAAAAGCCTGACATAGGTCAGGCTAGTGCAAATAAAGGATTGGATTTTATTGTTGGTCTATAAAAATGCGCTGTGTATTAGCGTTTTTAGTCATTAAACATAAGCGGTTGTTTGTAATAAATCGCTGTTTACGGATTGAAGTAAGCTACCGACATCGTATAAGCCTTGATTGAGGGCTGTGGTACTTTCACCGACCACTTGAACAAGATCACCCACCACAGGGAGTTCAGTGGCAATCGATGTAATCGGTACAATATCATCCAGTAAGGCATCTAAAGTGCCTGAAACATCTTGCACGACACTACCCATACTTGCTAAAGGATCATTCAGGACGGATGTTAATAATTCGGTAGGATCAATACTGGCTACATAGTCGCCCGTTTCAGCCAACAAGCCTGTTAAATTCCCCGTAGTTTCGCCTACTGCATCCAATAGACCGCCCAGCAATGGCAGGTCAGAAAGTACATCTGTGATTGGTGCAGCCACGCCACTGAGATGATCAACCAAACCTGCAACTTCCGTCACGGTTTGGCCGACCACACCAGTTACGCCATTGAGAGCGGTTTGTACACCGCCGAGAAGATCACCTGTCGCTAGTTGATCGGCTACCGCATGTAAGCCTTCGCCTAAGGTGCCGACCAACTGATTTTCAACCGTGAGTACTTTTTCGATGGTCCCACCAATGAGCGGAAGCTCAGTCAGTGCATCCGTTAAGGGCGCTGTTAAGCTACTTACGGTCTCTAATACGCTGTCTACAGTATCTAAAACAGTATTTAAAACCAGTCCAACCGCTTTACTGATCCCTTGTAAAGTCAGGCTGAGTACACCGCTGATTTTTCCTGTAAATAAGTTCAACATGTCAGGTTCTCCAAGCTTTTAAATTATGATGTGTTATGTATTTGGCAGACTTGTTTTAGCAAAAGGAGATTGATGAAAACAAATTATGAAAGTATAGAAAGAAGGAGATAAATCATGTAATTCTGCTAGAAAACCCAGAGAGATCAAAACCTTAGCTGAATAAAAATATAAATGTATATTAATGTAATTAAAATGATTTAAATCAAAGATATAAATGTACTTAAAAGGTGCGATTTTATTGTTTTTAGACTGTGCTGTGACTATTTTTAAGGCAATAACGTACTGTTTAAATCTCTAGTGCAAATAAACTGCAAATTCATTGGCACTCTTCAGCCGATCTTTGCACTTAGTCATGCCATAGGTTGGGGCAATATCCAGTTACAGAGCGGTTACATCGCTGAATATAAATTAAATCCTTAAAATAATTAAGGATTTATAAATTCATGTGCGGACGAATTCTTAGTTTGAGAGAAGTATTGGGAATGGTTTTGGGTAATAAGCCACGTTGTAATAATTCTTCAAAGACCAAAACAGGGGCATAGGCATCGGCAGCGGCATAACGAATTTGCTCCGGACTTAAGCGCTTTTTGGCCCAATTCGAGGTGCTGACCGATTTAGATTTTGGAAAATTCACACGAAAAAGCAGTGCCATGGCATTTTTTAAACCTAAAGGTTGGCTTAAGCCAAAAGAAGCAAAGCACTTGGAGAGTTCCAATACACTATTCAGTTCGATGCCTTTTTTACGAAATAAATGCGCATCATTTTTTAAGCCAAAACCCACTTTAATTTGATCACGATTACTCAAGATCGGCTTTAAAAAATCCCAAGTGCATTCGTTCATTTGAAACAACCACGCCTGTTGCGCCGTAGCGAGTTGGATTAAATGTGGACCGGTAGAGACCTCACCTTTACGAAAAGTCGGCTTAGATTCAGAGTCGAAACCGAATAAGGCAGTCGTCTGCAATTCATCGGCCCAGTGTTGGCATTGTTCTGCATTGTGAATGACATGGATCTGCTCTGGCACTAAATTTTGGAACAATGGAAAATCTTTAATCTGTTCTTTTGTTGGCAAAATAGGTGTCAGTAGAGCATCAGTCATTGTGATTCAATTCAAAGGCTTGTTGTTGCAGCCTAGAGCGTTTAGTAGGGAAATGCAAATACCGAGATGTGGCGTTGAGCATGAGCCATTGACTCACCTGCCTGTCATAGCGCGTTGCTATGACAGTGACCAATAGGCTTAAAGTCAGTGACGACTTAAAATAGAAAACGCGCAGTAAATAATACATTTACCAAGATCAGTAAGAATAAACCGATAAAGAGAAAGGCGAGGACCACTTCCCATGTTTTGGATGTACGTGGCTCGCCATATTGATTGGCATTTGCAGACCCCGGGATGAGCATCAGCGCAATGCACATGACGATATTGAGCAACGGAATCAACTCTAAGAGTGCAAACCAGCCTGAGAGATTAAAGTCATGCAAACGACGCACTGAAAAAATCATCAAAGGGATCAGCATTAAAATATTTAGGATCAATCCAATCACTTGCGTCATTGGATTTTCAGCATGAGCTATTAGGGCATTGAGGGTATTGGGCATCATGCTGACGATCAGTAGCATCAATATGCTCAGCATGAGGCCATAGAAGACATTCCAACCGATAAAAGACATGCGATTAAAACGACCGTCACGGTTCCAACCAGAGTTTATATTGGGTGAATTATTCATATTAAATGATCTTAAATTATCGTAAAAAGTATAGTTATCATTCATTTTTAGCCGCAAAAAAATTGAGCTAAAAACGACATAAAAATGTGAAAAAGTACAGGATTTGATCCTGAACATAAAAAGCGCGTTGATTATAAAGGTAAAGTACAAAAAAAGCCCACATGTGTGAGTTTGTTTGAGTAGATGTATTGCTGTTTAGAGCGATCTAGGCGGCATTTAATGATTTATCATTATTGTTGTTGAATCGTGGTTTGCTGAGAGCGGATCACATAGTTTTGGTAAGACGGAATCATGATCGCAGCAAGTATCCCGACTATAAACACCACGATATACAAAACAGCCAGCACTGTTTCCCAGCCTTTGGTCGGGCGTGGTTGTCCAAAGCTATTACTACCGTTATTACCCGGTGCAAATAACACATAGAACGCAAACAATATATTCACTACAGGAACTAAGATCAGCAGTGCAAGCCATTCAGAATGGTCTCGGTCATGTAAACGACGGATTAAGAAAATGACGCTGTAATAAATGACGATGGCATACATGATAAAGAAAATAATCATGAGTGGCGTCGACATTGCACCCTCAGTCAACGCATTTTGCGCACCGGGTATGAGCAGGCCGACTACAACAGCAATTAGCGTAAAAATAATGCCGAGAAGTAGATTCCATGCAAGATATGCGCGCCGGCTAAAGCGGCCACTGGCTTGGGTCGGTGAGTCAGATGTGAATGTATTCATTATTATTCCTAGGCTTTGGTATTTTTATAAGTAGGCAAATTCTAAAATGAATATGTAGAAAATAAAAGGATGAAAAATAAACAGTACAAAAAAGCCCGCAAGGAGCGGGCTTTTTTGCGGCGAAGGAATTTTAAATATCCCATTCCACAAAGTTTTTCAGCAATTGCAGACCGGCTGTATGACTTTTTTCTGGGTGAAATTGTGTCGCAAACAAGTTTCCCTTGTGAATTGCGGTACAAAATTCCAAACCATAGTCACAGGTAGCAGCGACAATGCTTGAGTCTTGCGGCTCTACATAGAAGCTATGTACGAAATAGAAACGTGCATCTTGCTCAATGTTTTTCCACATCGGGTGGCTTGGGTCTGCCTGATGCACTTGGTTCCAGCCCATGTGCGGCACTTTTAATCCCTCTACATCAGGGAAGCGTTTAACCGAACCTTCAAAAATACCCAATGCATCTGCACCGCCATTTTCTTCGGAATGCTGCATTAGGGCTTGCATGCCGACACAGATCGCAAGCACAGGTTTATTAAATGCCGCTTTACGGACGACTTCATCAATCCCTGCATCATGCATGCCTTGCATACAGTCACGCATTGCTCCCACACCGGGGAACACAATTTTATCTGCTTGTGCAATCAGCTTAGGATCATTGGTGACATCAACAGTTGCGCCCACGTGTTCGAGGGCTTTTGCTGCTGAGTGAAGATTTCCCATGCCATAGTCAAGAAGGGCAATACGGGTCATTACAATGTTCCTTTGGTAGACGCAACAGTATTTTCGGCACGCGGGTCAACTTCACACGCCATACGTAATGCACGGGCAAAGGCTTTAAATACGCTTTCAATTTGGTGGTGGCTGTTTTTACCTTTTAGGTTGTCGATGTGCAGCGTCATTAACGCATGGTTCACAAAACCTTGGAAAAATTCAGAGAAAAGATCCACATCAAAAGTCCCGATGCGCGCGCGAGTGAATGGAATATCCATCCACAGACCCGGACGGCCAGATAAATCCACCACAACACGACTCAGTGATTCATCCAGCGGCGCATAGAAGTGACCGTAGCGACGTAAACCTTTTTTATTGCCCAGTGCTTGAGCAAAGGCTTGGCCAAGTGTAATCCCACAGTCTTCTACGGTATGATGATCGTCAATTTCAAGATCGCCATCACAATGAATATCAATATCAAACAGACCATGTCGCTTGATTTGATCAATCATATGATCTAAAAATGGAACACCAGTGTTTAAAGTGCCTTGACCAGTACCATCAAGATTCACACGAACTCGAATTTTGGTTTCGTTGGTGTTTCTTACCACTTCACTGATACGATCTGTCATAGACACGTTCCTCAAATACGTCAAAATGATTGATGTAAAAATATTTTCGCTGTGACGAAAAGTCACCGCATATTAGATTGCTCAGGAGGGTTTATCAATGCCTATTACCGTACATGCCTATACTTCTTTGGAAAATGATGAAGTGCGCAGCCAGCTTGAGCGACTGTATGACACCAGCCCTGAGTTTAGCGACGGTTCCGATGCGATTGAACAACTTGAGCAGAACTTAGCTCAGTATACCTTAGTTTATACTGCAGAATTTAATACAAAATTGATTGGCGCGATTTGGTGTACAGGCCAAGGTGAAAGCAAAACCCTTGAATATATTGTGGTACACCCAGCAAATCGTGGGCGTGGTGTTGCAGAACGTCTAGTGAGTGAAGCGACACGTATGGAGGAAGAAAAAGGTGTAAAAACTTTCGAGCCAGGTTGTGGCGCGATCCACCGCTGTTTGGCACACATTGGTAAAATTGACGTAGTTGAGTAAAGTTCAATTTTTAAAAGACAGTCTCCGTGCTGTCTTTTTTTCGTCTGAATAATTAAATTGACTCAGACTTAAATGTAAATAAGACAAAAAGTAAGCGATTAGTGTGAAATATTGATTTAAAAATAAACATTTGAGAAAAAAGCCCATGCTTATGCTTGACGGCATTCAGCTTAAATTGTTTAATACGCCCCATCGGCGTGATAGCTCAGTAGGTAGAGCAACGGATTGAAAATCCGTGTGTCCCCAGTTCGATCCTGGGTCTCGCCACCATATTCAAAACTGATTTTTCAGTTTATCAATCCCTGATCCCATCAGGGATTTTTTTTGCCTAAAAAATATGCATACAAAAAATATTTTTATAAATATGATTGACTAATTAACTAAGATACGGCTTAATACACCGCATCGGCGTGATAGCTCAGTAGGTAGAGCAACGGATTGAAAATCCGTGTGTCCCCAGTTCGATCCTGGGTCTCGCCACCATATTCGAAAAAACCTCAAACCATTGTTTGAGGTTTTTTTTTGCCTGTTGTTTTTTAGTTGTTGATATTTTGCACGGTTTAACTGCTACAATCGATGCCAGATGATGAGCCCAATGGCTATAAGAAAATTATTAAAAAATAAGGGTTAAGGTTATGAAAAAAATATTATTTCCTATTTTGATCGGCATGAGTGCCTTGCTGAGCGCATGTGGTGGCGGGGGCGGCAGTAATGTCGATTCTTCCTATTCTAAAACCATTATCCAAAATGGTGTGACCTATGAATGTAAAAGTGAAAATGCAGCAGCGCTTTGTGATAATGGCAATTGCTCTTCCTGTGAATCATCGCTCGATAAAATAATTACAGCATCGTGCAGCACCAGTATTTCCGCAGGGCAAACAATTTATGCCGTGACCAAAACGGGCTGTGTATCCAATATGAAATCGGGCAGCAGAATAACTGCAGCATGTGATAATGGTCTGCTTAAATTAAAAGTTGGATCTAACTTTAGCTTAAATCAGGTGATTAATACGGGTACGACGATGAACTCTGGTGAGTATATTGTCGGCACAGAAGTGCTTCGCTGTGGCTTTTAATTAAATGAACATAGGTTCGTGGAGTGACAGTTGAAGCGACTTCAATATGCGGCGCTTGGACTGCTCTGTTTTGCACTGGGCTATATTGCGGCATCGTGGAATGACCAACCAAGCTTGACGTCACCGCCACTTGAGCACTCGCTTGTCTCTTTGGCGACGAATAATCCTGTGGCACTCTTGGCTTTAGATCGAGATGCCTCGGATCAGCCTCATTCTAAAGATATACAGCAACAACTCAAAGGCCAACATCTTCAGCTAAAGAGGATTATTCAGCAGACTTCAGATCAACAATTGGGGCAATATTTACAGCAGGCATTTCCCAATTACAGTTTTGCAGGGATTCAAAATAAGCAGCAGTTTGCGCAGCAGATATTAGACGAATTTCTACAAGCCAAAAATGATCCGCAGCAGCGATTGGCAGGGCAAGCCTATGTGACTGATCAATCACAGACAGATGTAGATCAAGTTTTACCTCGTGAAATCTATGTCACACAGCCGTTGTATGCACATTTTGATACCATGGGTAAAGTTCCAAACAATACGCAAGTTATGGTGCGTTGGACGCATCGTGATAGCGGTGAAGTGCTGCTCTTTACGCCACGCAAAGTTAGTGAGCAACAGCAACAAAACTGGGTGAGTTTCTATCCTATGACTGGATGGAAAACTGGTCATTATGATGTGAAATATTATCAAATGAATGATCAATTAAGCCCGATTGCACAGACCAGTTTTTATATACAGCACGTGATTGAGTAAATATTTGAAGCTCAAATTTTATCGCTGAAGCTAGGACTTAAGTGCTAGTTTCCGACTCTAAAAATTCGATTAAACTGATAAAAAAATAAATAATGAATTTACAATGAAAGACCTTTTCTCTACAGGGAGTGCGCTGTATCAACAATCACGTCCAAGTTATTCTGCTGAAGTCGTCGATAGCATCTTGCAGCATGTTGCCGTACGTGAACTGGCATGGGACTGTGGTGCAGGTTCAGGTCAATTTACCAAAGGTTTGGCGTCCTATTTTCAACAGGTTTTAGCGACAGATCTGAGTGCCGAACAATTGGCACAAGCACCCAATTTAGACAATGTGCGTTATGAGCAAGCCAGCGCAGAACATTGTCCGCTTGCAGACCATTCAGTGGATTTAATCACAGTTGCGCAAGCGATTCATTGGTTCGATTTTGCTGCCTTTTATGCAGAAGTACGACGAGTATTGAAACCCCATGGTCACATCGCCATTGTGGGCTATGGTCTGATTCGATTTGAACATGCGGAATTGAACCAGCTTTTACAGGATCTGTATTTTGTCATGTTAAAGGGCTATTGGGATGCTGAACGTCGTTACATTGATGAAGAATATCGCAGTATTCCGTTTCCATTTCAGGAGTTAGCGACACCTCAGCTATTTTTAAATTACAGGTGGAGTGCACAGCAAATTTTGGACTATTTGCAAACGTGGTCTGGGCTAAAACACTACCAACAGCAACATCCGACACTTGAACCGTGTGCAGCTTTGCACGATTTCTTTAGCCGTCATCCGCAGCAAGAGTTTGCTTTGTCATTTCCTGTGCTGTTAAGAATCGGGACCGTATAAAAAAGAAAAAGTAGCCGCAATATAGATAGATAAAGGATGAAATCTTAAGTCTAGAATGAGCAACGTGAGGTTTGAATCGGCTGTACTTTCGTGCCGTTTGTCGGGGTTAAATCTAGTGAATTGATTAATTGTTGTACAATAATAGCAGTGTAAATTTTTCAATTTCTATTTTTAAATCTCTCGGAATGAACATGATGAATCTCCCTAAATCTGTTTCCATTTTGGTTTTTGTTAGTGCAGCAATGACGGCTATGAGTACTTTGGCTGCGGAAAAAGCCACTACAAAAGCTGAGGATACCGAACAACAAGCTATTCAGATGCCTGCTTTAACCATTATGGCAGAGCGTGAAATGCGTGCAGAGACGGGCATTGTTGAGTATCAAGAGCAGGTGGATCGCCGTAAAGCCTTACAGCAACGGGTGATACAACTTGAGCGCGATACGCAAAACAAAGGTGTCGATGCAACAATCGTGTCAAATGTAGATGTCTTGCCTGCGACAGCAGTGCCTGATATGTCCAATTTATCACCTTTGATGCAGCAGCATGTTTTAGATATTGCCGCAGGTTTGCAGTCTTCTGACCCACGCAATGGTTTATATATTATGTTGCAACCCTTTGGGATCGACCGAAACGCGACCAATGTGCAAATCAGTCGTGATCAGATCAATCTCGGCAATATTGACCGTCAGTTAAATACCAATCCGATCAAGACCCCATAATCGAATACATCTCTACAGCAAATTGAAGGCGAAAATTCATGTTTTATCCATGAATTTTCGTTTTGATGACATGCGCAATTTAAGTGTATTGACATTGATGTTTTCAAATAGCCTTCTTAAAAAGCATGGCTATTTTATCGTCAACCTTCAAACTTTTGGTTAAACTGAATAAAAGGGCATTCGGAGCTCATTATGCCGCGTATCTTTGTTGTCTTGGCCAGTGCTACGGTATTGGTCTTTGGATGGATGTTTTATCAATATTCAGTACAGCAAAAAGAAGCTGTGCAACTCTCGACCTATGAAACGGTTTTGCGCGAAAAAACCGAGCAAATTTTTCAGCAAGCTCAGCACTGGGAAGAGCCGATACAACTCAATGTGACAGATGCACGGCTAACGGGTGATTATAAAATCATGTCGGATTTTATTTTGAGCCAAATGCTGCAGCGTGCAGAAGCGCGGAATCAATATATTCGTGATCTTAAAGCACTGAATTGGGATAAATTTCTCGACATCGATCGCTTGTTGCAAGATAAAAAAAACCAATATCAAGAGACTGAGCAAATGCTGCAACAGGTGCATGCTGTGGTCGATGCTTATGAGCAAAAAACCACTCAGCAAGAGGAAAATGGTTTAGCTCAGGCCAAACAGTTGGCGGTCAAACAGGTGTTTCGTCAGCAAATTGCCCAGAGTTTAAGAGACAGTCGTGATACTGATGAGTCGCATGCTTTATTTGAGTTAGAAAAGCAAAGCTTGGCGAAGGCTGATGAGCTCTTTGCTGTGCTGAAAGCCAATAAATGGGAAAAGAAAAATAAATTATTTATGTTCTATGAAGATGCGCCTTTAAAGCAGTTTAATCAGCTTTATACAGAGATGTTAGCGCTCAATGCGCAAATGGATGAAATCCGCCAAAAGAACCGTTCAGAGTTGAAACAAAAGCTTTAACTGACTGTCATCACTCTTTCAAATTTGCGCGATAAAGTGGCTTATAGCAGGGTTTTACATCATATAGAGGTCCATGCTCATGCGAGCTATTCAGATTTTTGATGATATTCAGCAGGTCTATATCGACTTTATCGCAAACCGCCAATATCCACGTTTGGAAAGTCTAAACAATTGGGGCAAGAACCGGTTTTTCTTCAGTCAGTATTTTCGCATGATTGAAGATTGGCATCTGACTGAACAAATTGTGATTGAATTTAATCAACAATTTTATAGTTTGGATACAGGGACGGCCCCTGACTTTATGGATCAAGATAAATACATGGCTTGGTTGATGGAACAATTACAAATATTAAAATAAGTCCTTTTCATTCAAATTATTCAGCACAGCTTCAAGACATGTTATACAAGTGAAAGCCATCCTTTAGCGGATGGCTTTTTTGTTGCTATCGAGCATCAATTTGGGAGCTGAGTTCCGAACTAGCATGAATAACGCAAAAAACATTGGCTTTAAAATAGCCTTCGATTGTTTAAATTGCAAATTTAATACAACTATTAATCAATAGTGTGACTTAAATCACTTAAAATACGCCGAAAATTTAAACATAAATTTTTAGCCAGCAGCCCATATCGCATAAGAAGCTGAGCTGTATTGAACTTGCAAGCATTCTAACCTTAGACCGATTGGCTTTGAATGAAAGGTTTATCGCCATTTTTAGAGACGATTTTTTTAGCGTATGAAAAAATTAATACTGCTATGGCTTGCCATATGTGCGGTTTCATTGGTGTCGATAGGCTATACCTATGAATTATTTATTAGCCCTGTTTGGGTGGTAAATGTATTCGCGGCCTATGGCATGATTTTAGTGCGGAAGCATTTAAGCCACGACTTACTGATCGTGCTCTATGCTTTTAGTGCGATCTTTGTGGCTTCGCTGATGGTCGATCCCGCCAAAACTTTAGAAGATAAATTTCTCCTGTGTGCGATTTCGGCATTTCAAATTTGGGTATTTATTAAAGCCTATTTGGCACTGAGCCATTTAAAAAAGCGCCGCTTTAAACGAACCCTGATGCTAACTGTTCCGAGTATCGTGGGTGCTTTTGCAGGCAGTCTATTATTCGTGGCATGCTTTCAGATGGACAACCAATACTTTGCCTTTGTTGATTATTTTCTAGAGCAATTTGCAACAAGTTTGGCTGTGGTGTGTTTATTATTTGGTGTTCAGCGCTGGATGAATGTACCGTGGATAGATTATGGCTATCTGATCGTGGCATTGGCCGTGCAATATGTGATCTCAAATGATCAGATCTTCTATGCCTGCATGGTCTTGCCTTTATTGATGTGTTATTACGCGATCAAATACGACCTCAAAACTTTTTGCTGGCTGATTGGTTTAATGACGCTGATCTGTGGTTGGTATGGTGCCATGCCATTGGCTGGGGAATATTGGTCAGATGCACAGGTACATATGCTCTCGCGGATCAGTTCTTATCGTTTGGCATTGGGTATTTATCTGATCATTTTTCTGTTTATTTGTGAGCTATATGCACGAAATAAACGCCTGTATTTGGCTTTGCAACGTGTAAGTTTTTGCGATGAGTTGACGGGGCTGAAAAATCGCCATGCTTTTAAAGAACAAATATTTATAGAGGGTGCGGTTGATAAAGGCTGTGTCATTTTGCTCGATGTCGATAATTTTAAAAAAATTAATGACCAATATGGACACCAAATGGGGGACAGTGTTTTGGTGCATTTGGCAAAAATCTTAAAAAATTGTAGTCCTCGCGCGAGTTTTATCAGTCGCTGGGGCGGTGAAGAATTTTTAATTTTGCTCGAAGGTGCCGATTTGGAGCAGGGTAAAATGTTGTGTGAAACAATTTTGGAACGCTGCGAACATGTACCGTTTCGAAAAGATCAATTAAGGCTAGATGTCAGCTTTAGTATGGGCTTGGCCGAGTTTCAACAGTTGAGTTTGTCTAATTACTCCACGACTCTACAGCATGTCGATGCCTGCCTATATCAGGCGAAATCACAGGGGAAAAATCAGTTTGTTTATCAAAAGATTATTCCGTTAGCAGAAAGCAGTATTGCAGTCTAAATGGGCAAAAAAAAAAGATGCCGTGAAGGCATCTTTTTTAGCATTTAATCCTCTGTACACGACAAATTTCACAGAACCCTTATCCTATCAGGATTCTGCTTTCTTAAAATTGCCAAAATTTCCTTAAACTCTTCTTTTTTCCCAAAACCAATTAAACGCTGAATCGCCATTTGAAC
>NZ_VPAK01000020.1:0-33534 GCF_013419295.1 Acinetobacter sp. YH12094 | reverse complement strand
GATTCCACCTAGAAAAAATGCGAAACCATGGAAAGATACAAAGATCAGCTCGCTAGCGCGAAATGAATTACTTCGAACAGTTAAACGTTTAGGCAGGACATTATGGAAAAAATGGTCCGGCTATCATCGCCGCAGTTTGGTGGAAACCAAGATGCATTGCATCAAATTATTAGGTGATAAATTAATGGCAAGAAGCTTTTCTAGTCAGGTGAATGAAATTCATGCACGTGTAGCAGTCCTCAACAGATTTACGGAATTAGGTCGACCACTTACCCAAGTTACGCCTTAAATTTGGCTCAATTAGGGGGCTTTGTATTTCAAATCTTTGTGCAACAAAGCCGATCAGATGGATTAAGTTATTCCATTTATTTTCTCCTTTTGAATATTTAATCAAAAAAATTGCATAAAGAAGTTAGTAATTTAGCAATACGACAAGTTATGACGTTTAAAATGATTACTTATAGTGCAAATTAAATGATTCTAAATCAGAGTAGGAAATTTAATATATATCTACTATAATAAATAAATATAGCCAAAATAGAAACTAATATTTTATTTTAATACATATATGAATCAATATTGCACACTTCAAATTTTTCAAAATAACGAATGGCAAGATTGCGCTATCGTTGAATTAATTGCTAATCAAGAGCAAGGCTGGAGAGCATCTACACGAACGTCATACTTATTTGAATATGCTATTGAACATATGGATTTAAGGGATGGTCATGCTCTATCATTCCAATTTCCAGTCAATGTACAAAACAACTTAGAAAACCAATGGCCAGCATTTCTCATGGACTTGCTACCTCAAGGTTATGGGCGAAAGGAGCTTTTAAATCAGCTGGGTTTTTCAATTAATGCAGAAGAACAAGCTGATTGGCCCCTACTGAAATCTGGGGCAGGTAATCCTATTGGTAATCTACGAATTAAAGAAGCTTATGACTGGCTTCAAGATCATTTTCCGACAGTGAAACCTCGTGGATTTAGCCTAAGCGAAATAATTGAAAGGAAAGAAGATTTCATTGAGTCACTTGCATCATATGGCTTATTTGTTGCTGGTTCTTCAGGTGTTCAAGGTGAATGGCCTAAACTATTACTAACACAAGGATATGATGGTCTGTTTTATTTAGATCACAGTCTTCCAGATGAACTAGCAGCAAAGCATTGGCTAGTTAAATTTAGTCGTGGAAATGATCAAAAACTGGAAAAAATACTGTTACATGAAGCAATTTACATGAAAATAGCTCGGTATTTAGGTCTAAGAGTGTTCAAGGACTTGGAACTTCACCAGAGAACGCTATTTATTCCACGTTTTGATCGCCAAATTATCAATGGTAAAGTCGAAAGAGTTGCACAAGAAAGCCTAGCCTCTTTAAGTGGTAAAGCTGGCTTCGGCGTTAAAATGACACATAATCAAATCTGTACATTGATCATGGAATGTTGCTCATCACCAAAAGCTGAAATTTTTGAATATTTGAAACGAGATATTACTAATGTTGCATTAGGAAATAAAGATAATCATACCCGTAATACCGCAATTCAACGTTTAAATGACGGTACAATTCAATTAACACCCCTCTTCGATTTTGCACCAATGTGGCTTCATCCTGACGGAATTGCACGTACTACACGTTGGGAAAAAGATGACCATGGAGGAATGCCTATATGGGGATCTGTCATAACGCAAATAGAAGAATGTACAGGAATAGATTCAACTGAAATTAAACATACAATGATTCAACAATTGCCACTGTATGAAAATTTGCTCGATGAAATGAAAAAAATAAATATAGATGATGAGATTTTACAAAATAGTCATCATCGTATATTGAATATATGCCAACAGATTCAGGAGCTTTCTAATGGATAAACGTTATAAGCCTATGACGGCAATCGAGCAAATGAATAAACGCTTACAAGTATTAGAAAATATAAATAACAATCCTGAGTGGCAAATTTACCAGATTGCATCATACATTAGAAAAGAACTACATTTAACATTAAATGAAATGAGTAAAATTACTAAAATAGCACCACAGACTTTACAGAAAATGGAGCAACCTGATAGTAATCCAACATTAGATTCTATAAATAAGTTGTTAAATGCATTTGGTTTAAAATTTATTATTAAATCAAAATAGTTTAATTTAAATTACCTATAAACTAGATTTTGATTTATTTTCTAAATAGTCACCCCACCACTGCATCATATCAGCTCTTTGTTGAATATAATCTGCATGGTTATAACTAGCACGTGTTTTATTCTTATCTACATGTGAAAGCTGAGCCTCAATCCAACTATCTTGAAATAAGCCAGAATCATTTAAAATAGTACTGAATGTTGATCTTAAACCGTGTGAGGATAGCTCATTTGTTTTGTATCCCATCTTACGAATGGCTGAATTTATTGTGTTAAAATGCAATGGCTTATCTTTAATTTTTGGGCTGGCAAAAACATAACGATCGCCTTGTGACCACTCTAGTGCAGATCTAACAATGCTCACCGCTTGCGATGATAACGGGACTAAAAAATCTGGAATATCATAACCTGCTATCACTTTTCGACGATATTGCTTGATATGTAAAGCAGGTATTTTCCAAATTTTGTTGTCAAAATCAAAATGATGAGGTTCTGCAGACAATAACTCTGCCCCCCTGACTCCAGTATATAATTTAAATAGGATTGCTTTTTTTATAATTGGATCTGTATTTAGTTGAGTTATTCTAAGAATAAAATTAGAAATTTCTTCATCTTTTAAATAGGGATAATTTTTCTTTAATTTCCCTTTCAATAATATTTTATTGAGACCATAAGCTTGATTATAATCACAGTATCCCATTGCAACTGCAAAATCATAGATTTGATTTAAATAGCTATACGCTTTTTTTACAGGTTCCTTAACTCCCCTATTTTCAATCTGCTTAATTACCTTAACTAAATCAGTTCTTTTAATTTTGCTAAAATCTATATCACCAATAACGGGATAAATGTCATTTATTAAACATGCATTCGCCAATTGGATTACACCACCACGTGGTTGATCTTTAAATGAATTATTTGTTTTAAACTCTAACCATTCTTCACAAACAACTTTAAAAGTTTGAATTTTCTCCTGAACTAAATTTTGTGTAGAAAATTTAGTTGCCTTATAGGAGTCTCTGGCCACTCTAGCCTCTTTGAGATTCATCTCAGGATATGTACCTAGAGTGACTCGTGGTCTTTTACCCGTTTCTGCAACTGAATATCGATAACTCCAAGACTTTTTTCCATTAGGATCGACTTTTAAGCTTAAACCATCATCATCAGCTAAAAAGTAAATTTTTTCTTTTGGATATGACTTTCGTACTTGTGTTTCCGTAAGACTCATAAATTTTTATAAACCAGCATAATGATCCCCATTATCTAAATTATATCAAAAATAAGCATTATTATGTGATGCGTATATTACGCATCACATAAGAATTTATATATATGTTTTTTATGAATATTATTCTTAGTTTATAAGTTGAGTTAACCAAAAAAGTAACCACTGTTAAAATCTGTATTAAGCAACAAAAATTAGTAATAGTTAATCATTACTCTGCAATGGGTTTGTTTTAAAGACCTCGCAACCAAGCCTTTTTTACTCAAACGGGTGTCGGTACTTTAATTGCGGAAGGTAAAGAAGTCCGTAACTTTGGCGGTAAAGACTATATTTTAGAACAGACCATCACCACAGATATTGCCTTGGTTAAAGCCTATAAAGCAGATAAAGCTGGCAATTTAATCTTTAGAAAACTGCGAGAAACTTTAATTCCGAATGTGCAATGGCCGGCAAAATGACGGTGGTTGAAGTTGAGCAGATTGTCGAAATTGGTGAGCTAGATCCAGATGATATCCATTTACCCGGCATCTATGTCAACCGCTTGGTACTCAATACTGCGCCCAATAAACGCATTGAACAAATGACCCTAAAAGTGGAGGCTTAAATCATGGCTTGGACACGTAATGAAATGGCGCAGCGCGCAGTACAAGAGCTTGAAGATGGTTTCTATGTAAATTTAGGAATTGGCCTTTCAACGCTGGTTGCAAATTATATACCTAATGATATGAATGTCTGGCTTCAATCTGAAAATGGCTTATTGGGTATTGGTGAGTTTCCAACGCAAAAAACCGTTGATGCAGATTTAATTAATGCTGGAAAACAAACGGTGACGGCACGTTCAGGTGCTGCCTTTTTTTCCAGTTCTGAATCCTTTGCTATGATTCGCGGCGGTCATGTCAATGTGGCAATTTTAGGAGCGATGGAAGTTTCAGAAAGCGGTGACTTAGCCAACTGGATGATCCCGGGTAAAAAAGTCAAAGGTATGGGCGGTGCAATGGATTTGGTTGCAGGTGTACAAAAAATTGTTGTTCTCATGGAGCACTCAGCAAAAGATGGCAATCCCAAAATTTTAAAACAGTGTACGCTTCCATTAACCGGTAAAGGTGTGGTCAACAGAGTGATCACAGACCTTGGAGTTTTAGATATTACCCCTGCTGGAGTTGAGCTTGTTGAGCTTGCTAAAGATGTAAGTTTGGAACACATTCAGAAAGCGACGGGTGTAGAGTTAATGACAAAAAATATAAAAGTTGCTTAATTCTATAAATATTTTTTTGCAATAAAAAAGCCCACTTTTACAGTGGGCTTTAATGTGTTGACTTAACAACAAATCTTGGTAGGTATATCCAGACTCGAACTGGAGACCTCTACGATGTCAATGTTCTGGAAAAATTGAGAATATCAACAAAAGATTAATTAAAGTGAGATACAAGTTGTCTACAACGTAATTCCAAAAAAACAAATCTCTCATTTGAAAAAGATGAATTTCGTCTGCTCAGGCAAAAGCTTATATTTTTTCCATCATCATTCCCCCAAGTTTTGATGATAGGCATATAGGTATTTACTTCTCAGGAGCCGTTCATGTTCAAAGAAGAGCAGCAAATATTTGCACGAGATGGCGTAGTGATTCTGCGCGGTCTTTTTAAAGATTGGATAGATGTTTTGGAACAAGGCGTTGCCGTCAATGAACAAAACCCAGGTCAATGGTTTCGTGACTATACGCCGGGGCAAACAGAGGGCCGCTTTTGGGCGGACTACTGCAATTGGCAGAGAATTGAGGCTTTTGACCAATTTATTCGTAAGAGCCCCGCGGCCGATATTGTAAAAAACATTATGAATGCGCAAGCGGTACGTATGTTTCATGAGCATGTTTTGGTAAAAGGTACTGGCTCAGCAAAAGTGACACCTTGGCATCATGACGCGCCTTATTACCCTGTAAATGCAAAGCAAACCTTAAGCTTATGGATTCCGCTTGATCCGATTTCACGCGAGTCCAGTATTGAGTTTGTGGCGGGTTCACATCTCTGGGGCAAACACTTTAAAGCTCAGGGCTTTAATGGCGAATATTATGAACATGAAGGCGCTAAAGAAGAGATGCTGCCAGATATTGACGCTCACCGTGAGGACTACAGCATTCTCGGCTGGGAACTGGAACCCGGTGATGCGATTGCCTTTGACTTTCGGACTATACACGGCGCACCAGGCAATAGCTCGAAACAGCATGCACGCCGTGCGGTCTCTTTCCGCTGGTTAGGCGATGATGCCGTTTATGTCGATCGAGGCGGAAAAACCTCTCCACAATATCCGCATTTGATCGACAAATTACAGACAGGCGATGCCCTGCCTGAGGATGAATTTCCGTTCATGGCTTGACCATTAATTTTTAAAGGTCCCTCCTGATACCAATGCTGACCCATTTTCAGCATTGGTTTTTTTTTATGCGCTTATGAACTTGCGAAAAATGTGTAAAAAACTTAAAAATAAATCTCATATATAACAAGATCAGCAAAAACATGAGCTATAACGGCAGCTGCCTATGCGGCGATGTCCAATTTCAGATACTGCAAGACATCCATACCATTTATCATTGCCATTGCAGTTTATGCCGTAAACAAAGCGGTACGGGTGCAAATGCCGCATCACTTATCCACTGCAGCGCTTTTCAATGGCTCCAAGGCCAAGAACAGATTCAAAGCTTTTATAAAGCTTCAGGTTTTACTTCCTGCTTTTGTTCTCATTGTGGCTCTCCACTTCCAAATACTGTACGCAATACCGATTGGATCTGGATTCCACTCGGCCTATTAGATCAAAGCCCTGCCATATCAACCCGATTAAACTTTTGCCTCAGTTCTAAAACTGCATGGCAAATACCCTCTGAAGCAGATCAAAGCTTTGATCACTTGCCGAAAATGAGTGAACTCAATGCATTTTTTAAATGACAGTTGAATCCACAATCAAAAAAGCCCTGAATCATTCAGGGCTTTTAGGTAAGACTGAAACTTTATTCACTAAAATGAATTACGGTACGAATCGATTTTCCTTCGTGCATCAAATCAAAAGCTTCGTTAATTTGTTCCAAGCCCATGGTGTGCGTCACAAATGGTTCGAGCTGAATCTCTCCTTTCATCGCATCTTCTACCATGCCCGGCAGCTGACTGCGGCCTTTTACCCCGCCAAAGGCTGTACCTTTCCACGTGCGTCCCGTCACCAGCTGGAATGGGCGTGTTGAAATTTCCTGCCCTGCTCCTGCTACACCAATAATCACGGACTGTCCCCAGCCACGATGTGCAGACTCAAGCGCCGAACGCATGACATGGGTATTACCGATACATTCAAAGGAATGATCAACTCCCCAGCCTGTCATTTCCACAATCACTTGCTGAATCGGCTGTTCATAATCTTTAGGGTTTAAAAAGTCTGTTGCGCCAAACTCTTCTGCAAGCTTGAACTTTTCAGGGTTGGTATCCACCACAATAATACGGCCTGCTTTGGCTTGGCGCGCACCTTGCACCACTGCCAAACCGATACCGCCTAAACCGAATACCGCAACCGTGTCGCCTTCTTGCACTTTAGCTGTGTTATGCACTGCGCCTATCCCTGTTGTTACCCCGCAGCCCAGCAGACAAACGTGTTCAGGATTCGCTTCAGGGTTAATTTTAGCCAAAGAAACTTCAGCCACAACTGTATATTCAGAAAAGGTTGAACAGCCCATGTAATGGTAAATAGGCTCGCCATTATATGAAAAACGTGTTGTACCGTTTGGCATCACACCCTTACCTTGTGTTGCACGTACCGACACGCACAGGTTAGTTTTACCTGATTTACAGAACAAGCACTCGCCGCATTCAGCTGTATACAATGGAATGACGTGATCACCAGGTTTTAAACTGGTCACGCCCTCACCGACTTCAATCACAATGCCCGCACCCTCATGCCCCAGCACCGCAGGGAAAATACCTTCAGGATCTGAACCTGACAGCGTAAAAGCATCGGTATGGCAAACACCAGTATGGGTAATTTTAACCAAGACTTCTCCTGCCTGCGGCGGAGCAACATCCAGTTCTACAATTTTCAGTGACTGGCCTGGACCAAATGCGACAGCTGCTCGTGATTTCATTTTGTACCCTTCTTTACTGAATGATTTATTGCCCAACCAATGTTTTAAAACTGTTTTTTTGAACAATAAATCAAAATTACAAACTTAAATTTCTTGTGCCTTTTATATGAAAATCACGCTGTGCAAGCAATTCGGTTTTTTTGATGCACTTGTTTTGCTTATATGATTTTCTCTTTTCTTTACCACTATCTATAGTCAATTCATCGAAACAGATGTCTAGGTATGAAACGGAAAAAGTTTCAGCACTGGGCTAAATACAGCGTACTTACACCAGCGTGCATGTAGGAAGGATGAATAATATGAAATTAAATAATTTGACTGTGGATACGGTTGTAGTGGGTGCAGGCCAAGCAGGAGTTGCGATGAGTGAGCATTTAAATGCGCTAGGCATTTCTCACGTCGTTTTGGAAAAAAACCGTATTGCTGAAGCTTGGCGTACACGCCGCTGGGATTCATTACTCGCAAATGGCCCTTGCTGGCATGACCGCTTTCCAAATATGGAATTTGACGCGGACCCTGACAGCTTTATTCATCATGACCAAGTCGCAGACTATTTCCAAAACTATGCAGAAAAGTTTAACTTGCCGATTCATACCGGTGTTGAAGTATTCAAAGTTTATAAAACCGATCAGCGCCTTGGGTTTACAGTAGAAACCTCCGAAGGCACGATTTATACGCAGCGCTTAGTATCAGCAACAGGCGCATTTCAAAAAGCAGTGATTCCTCCCGTCGCTCTGCAAAAACCTGAGTTTTACCAAATCCATTCAGACCAATACAAAAACCCGCAGCAGCTGCCTGAAGGTGCTGTTTTAGTGATTGGTTCAGGTTCTTCTGGTGTGCAGATTGCAGATGAAATCAACCGTTCTGGTAAAAAAGTTTATCTATCTATCGGTCAACATGAACGTCCGCCGCGTACTTACCGCAACCGTGACAATGTATGGTGGCTAGGCGTACTTGGCGGCTGGGACTTTATGCGTACAGATAAAGGGCCGCTCAAAGGTTTAGCCGTAAGCGGCGCGCATGGCGGTATAAATATTGATTTCCGCGCCTTAGCAAAACAAGGCATTACCCTATTGGGCATGACCGATTCATTTGACGGTCAAAAAATTCAATTCAAAGCTGACCTGAAACAAAACCTTGAATCTGGTGATGCTGCGCTGCATGCCTTTTACGACCAAGCAGATGAATATGTGCGTGCCAATGGCCTCGACCTGCCTGCTGAACCGCAAGCGCGTCAGCTGCTGCCTAACCCAGAATGCGTAACGCAGCCGATTTTAGAGCTGGATATGCAAGCCGCCAACATTACGAGCGTCATTTGGGCTTCAGGCTTCAGTTATGACTTTGACTGGCTGCAAGTCAATGCCTTTGATGAGCAAAAAAAACCGAAACATAAACGAGGCATTTCAGATGAACGCGGGATCTATTTCCTTGGTTTGCCCTATTTGACTGGTCGCGGTTCAAGCTTTATTTGGGGCGTTTGGCATGATGCTAAATACATCGCTGAACACATTGATATTCAACGTAAATACCAAGAATACCAAACCGATAAAAATCTACTCAAAAACACCGCCTAATTTCTACCTTTATGCACACATGAATCTCTCTCCATTTATGTGTGCATTTTTCATTCAATCTCTGTTCAGCTTTGCTCTGACCATTTCAAAATTGAGGATATGATGACCACCATTTTAAAATCAAAAATTACAGATAAGTGTGCATGGATCGGGGCAGAGATTGCCGAAAAAACCGATTGGATCTACCACTTATCACCACATGTATTAAGCATTTTTGATCACAGCCTGCAAGTATTGGCGGCAAAAAACTTAGCTGCGCCCAATTTTGTAAAATCGGATGTCGTCATTCAGGATGACGCTTTTTTAAAGGAAATTGCCTATATTTCTAATGAATTGGAAAACGGCTACGGTTTCATTGTGATTCGCGGTTTAGACCCAGAAAAATACAATGAACTTGAAATGAGCAATATTTACTATTTGATGGGTTTATACATGGGAAACAGCGTGACACAAAATGCACGCGGCGACCTCATTGGTTATGTCGAAAACATAGGTGATAAAAGCAAAAAAATGACCCGTGTTTATGAAACCAACAGCTATTTGCCCTACCATGCGGACTTAAGTGATGTCGTTGGTCTGCTCTCAATTCGTAAAGCTAAAACTGGCGGCCTCAGCAGCATTGTCAGCTCATCTACGGTTTATAACCGTATTTTAGAACAATATCCCGAATACTTAGGCTATTACTATCACCCAGCTTGGTATGACCATTTGGGAGAAACCGAACCTTCACTGAGTCCGATTTTCAGTTATTTTGACGGTAAATTGGCCTGCCGCTACTTACGCTATTATATTGAATTAGGCCATGACCGCAGAAACGTTCCACTGTCCCAAGTACAAATGGATGCCCTGAATATTTTTGATGAAATTAGCCATGATCCAAGCTTAAGGCTCGATATGATGTTAGAACCGGGCGATATTCAGTTCTGTAATAACTACTGTGTCATGCATTCGCGCACTTCATTTGAAGATTATGATGAAGCTGATAAGCGCCGCAAACTTTTACGCCTCTGGCTGCAAATGCCAAATGCGCGCAAGCTTGCGAAAGACTTCCCAGGTCGTAACGGCATACCGAAAGGTTTAGGCGAGGTAGCTTAATTTATAAAACTGAAAAGAGGCGTTGGTCGCCTCTTTTTTATTCCTTCATTTTAGTGTTAACAGCTTTGAAACTATTCTGCATATTCTTCTAATGATGGACCTAAAATCTAACAAATTAATGGCAGTGAATCATATCTAACTTGTCCCATTTAAATTGGTTCTAACTTCCGCATTTCGTATAATCGCCATTATGTTCAATCGATGATAAAAGGCTCGATTCATAGAATTATTCATTTAGAAGTTATAGAGGGTTCATCATAAACCCGTAAAATAAAGTCATTAAAATCAATTAATTGATATATCCCCCTCTGTTTGTAGAAGAAAATATTTACTTCTAAATATTCAGCTTTATAACATTTTGTTCTATCCATTTTTTTTATAAAATTTGGAAATTGCTTTTTAAATGGAAAATAGGGTCTAACGAAGTTCTGGCTCTTTAAACCATCAACTAAAAAATAATAACTATCTATCGAGGTATATGCTCCTGTAGATTTTCTTGAATAAGGCTTATAACCGAGATAACAAATTTCTCCGACTTTAAAGTTTCCTTGTTCATATTGTTTATCTACCATTTTTGATACAAAGATAGAAAATAAAATATTAAAAATTAATAATAGATCTCTTTCATAAATCAAAAAACGATCTTCTTTTGGTTAATATTTGCACTCCGGATTTCTTAGCATTCGTGCATAATCTGCGGATGAAATACATCGATTCAAACAAGCTTTCTGATCCTCAGTTCAAGCGATACACAGGCATCTCATGGTCAACTTTCTATTTGATGGTTGAGCAATTGAAGAAACATGTCCCTGCCAAAGGCAGACCGCCCAAGTTAAGCCTGGAAGACCAGGTTCTGCTCTGTCTAAGCTATTGGCGGGAATACCGAACCTTATTTCACGTTGCGACGAGCTACGGGGTTTCAGAGCCCACAGCCTCAAGAATTGTCCGTCATGTTGAAGACTGCCTGATTCGGTCCAATCTCTTTAATTTACCCAAAGATTTACCCGAGGGCGAAGGCATCGATTGGAATGTTGTGATCGTGGATGCCACAGAAATTCCAATCCAAAGGCCTAAAAAAACAGAAGAAAAGCTATAGCGGCAAGAAAAAGACCCACACTTTCAAAGTACAGGCCATCATTCATTATCAAACTCAAAAAATCCTGAGTTTATGTACGAGTCGTGGTGCCGTACATGATTTCGAACTCTTCAAACGTAACTTGAATCAGATTCCTGCAGGTGCATTTATCCTTGCGGATAAGGGTTATCAGGGAATTTATACAGTGTATCCAAATAGCTTGTTGCCATTAAAAGCAAAGAAGCGCTGTAAACTGGATTCCGAACTAAAAATCTATAATCAGGAAATCAATAAAAGAAGAATTGGAATTGAGCATGTATTTGGCAGTTTGAAAACCTTCAAAATTCTTGCTGAGCGATATCGCAATCGAGGCAAAAGACTAGCATTAAGATTCAATCTAATTGCTGGAATTTATAACTTGGAGCTGAGTGAAAAATGACTTATGAAAGAAATCTAATAAAAATAGTAAAAATCCTCCAATTAAAAGCACTCTTCTATGATAAAGATCCATTAAAAATCCCTTTCAAATTAGTTATTTCCCTAAAATAAACATAATACACGTTATAAGAAATCAATTTATTTTATCAATAAATTTCAAAACCTTACACAAATACAAAGAGCACTATTCTACTCAATGGTGCTTTTTCCATGGTTTTTACTGTTATAAGCCTAATTTTAATCAATATTCCACAGTTTTGTGTAATCCCATTCAAAGATAAAGCAAACAAAAGTGTCCAGATAAAATAGTAATCGATATCCAAGTAGTTATTGATATTGCAAACTCTCCCGAAACCATTTTAATTTGCGCAACAAAATTTAATGCAAATTTTCAGATAAAGTCTGATCCCGTACTTCGTGATATGAAGCTTTTCAAATACCTCCTGCTCATTTCTGCTTGTTCGTAATTCATCATCGAACTCAATATTCAGCGATTGAAACAAAATTCACCAAACTTGATACGTAAATTCCACATGTATCCTGAACAGCACTGCAAAAACTAAATTTCAGGCAGATAAAAACACCGTATAAATTGCTTTATACGGTGTGAGTTTAATCGAAAGTATCTGACTTAGAAATTGTAATAGAACTGCAGATTCAACAGTTCATGCGTATCATCATCGCCGCCTTGCGCATACGAGCTACTCGGGCCGCCAATCAGGAAGTCATTTTTACCCATAATATATTCGGCCACAAAACTCATATTTTTATAGTAGGTTGCAACTCCCACCAAATGACGCGATGAATCGTCATAACCATCTTCAGACTTCACATAGCTGCTGTACATCGCATATGGCATAACAGCATCCAGCTTGCCTACATTCTTAAACTTGTAGCTGACATCTGCGGTATAGAACATCCCCTCATTTGCCACCATAAAATTATCATCAAATGAACCCATTAAAGATTCTTTTGGCGTCAGCGGATCTTTGTTATCAACTTCATTTTTACCCAATGTTAAGCCAAAGCCTAAGTTGTTATAGCTGACATCGCCAAATACCGCCCACGCTTGACGGTCACCCGTTAGACCATTGGTTTTATTTTCAATATCCGACTGCCAATACGATGCGCCAATGTTCCCTTTCATCGGTTCCGGCAGGCTTCGGATTTCCTGCTTTACACGGCCAATAAACATATTCTGTTCATCTAAATGGGTCAGGCTAGAATCTTCGGGTTTAACGAAGTTAGTGGTGTAACGGCTGGCATCTTCTGAATAAGGGCCGCTGTAGCTGCCACCATCTCCAGTAAAGTAAGCCAATTCCACTTGCGTACCTGTATCAAACTTGCCTTGGTATTTCAGCCCGACATTATGTACGTCTTCTAAGCCAATCTGTGTAATGACCCCGCCATAATAGTTGCTTTCCCAAAAGCGCCCCGGCCCGAACGGCACAGGCTGCAAACCTGCTTGAAGCAAATGACTGTCGTTAATGTTATAGCCTACATAAGCATCGACCAATGTGGAAAAATCGCACAGCTTATTGTACTGATAGCAGCGATACTCTAAATGACCAAAAATTTTCGGTGAGGTATAGTCCAAGTTAATACGCGCTGCATCGAAGGTCAACTTATGATCATTTTCCGTCCAGCTTTTGTCTTGGTATTTCGCTCTTAAAAACCCTGAGAGTTTTAATTCCCCTAAGTCAGTTTTTGGATCCCCAATGGATAAATCTGCAGCCATAGCAGGTGTAGCCGCGCACCCCAACAGCCACAATGAAACACAATAATTTAAAGCTTTCTTTTGCATTATTTAAATCTCTATACCTGTTGTTAAGTCAAGTGTGTACTGCGGGCTTTTTTGCAAAAGCCCCTGCAGCGCTTCGCTTTAAACGAAGCTAGGAAAATAGGAGAATGAAATTAGAGGATCGATCTATGCCTATTTCGGCATGTATTTCGCAATTTGTTCAGCGCTAGGCGCTTGCAAGTTGTACTTCACCAGCAGCTTGTCAAATTCACCAGACTGTTTCATGGCATCCAAACCTTGGGTGACTTTTTCCAGCATGGCTGTATCTCCCTTACGGATCGCAATACCGCCTAAAACTGGGAAAAATTGCTCTGTCGAACTGATTTGAACACGGCCTTTCAGCTTTTCTGCAGTGCTCATCGCTACACTGGTATCGTCATAATGCGCATCCACTGCTTTAGACAGCAGCGCCTGCACTGACTCAGGCGAGGTATCAAACTCACGTATGGTGATAGCCGCTTTACCCTTCGCTACACAGCTTTCTGCAGACATTTGGCGTAGCTGCTCTGGGAACATTGAGCCTTTTTGCGCAGAAATCGTTTTACCGCATAAATCATCACGGGTTTTCGGCTGAAATTCAGAATCTGACAATGCGAGCAAAGCCTCTGTCGTCATGTAATACGGAACCATATCCACTTTTTCTAAACGCTCTTTGGTGATGTATAAACCTGACATCACTAAATCAAATTTTTTCGCTTCCAAACCCGTAATCAAGTTAGAAAAACGGCTGTCGATAAAATTTGCTTGAGCATTTGAATGTGCAAAGATTTGATTGGCTACATCAATGTCAAAACCAGCAGGTTTGTCATTTTCCATATATTCAAATGGCGGAAATGTCATATCACTGCCTATTTGATAGGTCTGGCCTGCAGCTGCCGCATCAGAAGCCGATGCCGCTGATGATGCAGTATCCGCACTTTTACTGCAGGCAGTTAAACCCCAAACCAAACATGCCGCTGCTACTAATGGCTTCATTTTTAACATTACACTCACTGCAACACTCCTTGAGTACTTTATGTACGTTTTAGAACTGTTATACGTGAGATTTTTCGAGATTGTAATTTTGAAATTCCTACGCAATACTCCAAAAAAAGCGATGCAAGCTTTTGATTAAACAGTAATAGACTTTTCTCATATTCTAAACAGAGCAATATGATGAAAACAGAACAGCAAATTCGTATAGACCTCGCAGCAGCACTGCGTTTGAGTGCAAAATTAGGCATGCATGAGGCAGTCGCCAACCACTTCAGTGCAGCTGTTTCAGAGGACGGAAAATCTTTTTTACTAAATCCGAAATGGGTACATTTTTCTAAGGTAAAGGCGAGTGATTTAATCTTAGTCCATGCCGATGATGCAGGCAGTTTTGAAAAAGGCAAAATAGACTCAACCGCATGGGCCATTCATGGCCAAATTCATAAGCTGCGCCCTGATATTAAAGTCATCATGCATTTACACCCGATTTATGCAACTGCGCTTTCCTGCCTGAAAAATCCGACCTTACTGCCGATTGAGCAAAACAGCGCACGCTACTTTAACCGTGTTTCTTATGATTCACATTATTCAGGCATGGCAGATCAAATCGCTGAAGGTCAGCGTCTTGCTCAGCTGCTGCAGACCAATACCCGACTGCTGATGGGCAACCACGGTGTACTGATCGGATCACATGATATTGGTCTGGCTTTTGATGATATGTATACCTTTGAGCGCTCAAGCCAAATCCTGATTCATGCCTATTCCACTGGCCAAACCTTAAATATTTTGGATGATGCTGTGGCAGAAAAAACAGCGCAGGATTGGGAAAAAATTGAAGATTTCAGCATCGCACATTTCGAAGAAATGAAAGAAATTTTGGCAGCTGAAGATCCAAGCTTTATGGATTAACAAAACTAAAGCAAAAAAAAAGAGCTTCAATTGAAGCTCTTTTTTCCTCTCTGGTTTTAAATTCGTTAAGCCATTTCTAAACCGGCTTGCTGTACAAAGAAAGAGGCCCCTTTGGGTTTTTGCGGCATTTTCAACTGATTCGCTGTCATACGCACTTGCCCGCTTTCTTGTCCGTAAACCAATTGCCCTTGGTGCACGCTTGGCAGCGGGTTATCTGACAATGCAACCGCATCTTCTGCTGCATATACCGTAATGAATAAATAGCGCGGCAACTCAGTATTATTTGCACCAGATGCATGCAGCAAACGGGTATGCATGAAACAGACTGAGCCTGCAGGGCCTGTGCAAGACACAAATTTTTGGCACTGCTCCGCCTCGACTTCATCTTCCACTTTGCCTGTGAAACGGCCATCTTGCCAGTGGTTATACAGCTCGCCCTTATGGCTGCCCGGAATCACCTGCAGCGGGCCATTGTCTTCTGTCACCTCACCCACCATCAATAACGCTGTAATCATGTCATCATTGGTATGTGGCGTGAATGGAAAGTCTTGATGCCATTTCACAGTGGTCGCTGTATGCGGCAGTTTGGCATTCACTTTACTGTGGTGAAAACGAGTGCCGCTACCTCCAATGAGCTCTCCAGCCATTTGCGCCATATTAGAATGAATGGCCGTTTCAAAATATGCATCTGAAATTTCGGTCGGTGAACTGACACGGCGTAGTGCTGGATGTTCTGAGCTGTGATCCGCAGGATCTACATCAAAGCGCGAGCGTCCATCAATGGTTTCTCCATAAGCTTCAGCAAAGCCTCGGCTTTCGTCAATCCATGCTTCCAACTGCTGACGTAAACCCTGTAATTCCGCAGCATCTACGACATTTTCGACAACTAAAAAACCGTCACGGTGAAATTGTTCAATTTGGTTTTGATTTAACATTTGCTCATCCTATTCGCTTTTATTTATTCATGACTGCTGCAATGTCTTCTTCAGTCGGTGCTTTTAAGCCATATGCAGTCAAAATTTCTTCATATTCGCCTGAGGCTTTAATCCGGTTCAAACCTTCCTCAACGAGCTTATATGTTTTGGTATCCCCTTTACGGATGCCAATACCGCCCACTGTCGGAAAGAATTGTTCTGTCGATGTAATTTTCACTTTGCCAGCTAAGCTGGTTTCAGCCGCTTTCATGACTGCGGCATCGTCATATTGGATTTCTACAGCATGCGCTAATAGTGCCTGCGTGGTTTGCGGCGATGTTTCAAACTCACGGATCATCAGCGCTTTCTTACCATTTGCTACACAGTTTTTCGCTGAAATTTCATGTGCCTGAGTTGAGAACGCAGTACCTTTCATTACGCCCACTACAGCTCCACACAAATCATTTGGCCCTTTTGGTGCAAGCTTGGAATCATGACGCACCAGCAATGAAATATCTGTTTTGTAGTAAGGGATCATATCAATCTGTTCAAGACGCTCAGGCGTGATGTACATAGATGAAAATAAAATATCGTACTTTTCGCCTTTTAGACCTGGGATCAGATTCGCCCAACGTGTATCCACCCAGTCGGCCTTATAGCTACCGTCAACTTCAGCGATCTTTTCCATAATTTCAACGCTGACACCGCTAGGCACACCATCTTTCAAATACTCGTATGGAGGGAAAGTCAGGTCTGAACCTACAGTGACCAAACGTTTTTCTGCTGCCGGCGCTGCCGAATCTGCAGTTGGTTCTAACTGTTTCGAGCAGCCAGCCAATAGTAAACCGCCAACAATAGCCCCAATGAACATTGATTTATTTTTCATATCCCATCCACCCAACTCTTTATGTTTATCTGTCATTTGAATATAGAACAAGCATATACAGAATCCGATTTGGATTTTTTTATGCAAAGCTTTATAAAAATAGAATTTAAAATTTGGCGATTAAAATATGAAAAAAGCAGCCAATAATGACTGCTTTCTTTCATTTAAATAGAAATACTATTTAGAAGTTTTATAAAAAGTTAATCCTTGGCAATAAATTTTTGGAACCGTTCATTATCAGACTGCATTAATGCTTCTGGTGCATCATTTAATACCACATGACCATTTTCCATAAACATTACACGATCAGATACTTTAAAGGCAAAGCGCATTTCATGGGTCACAATAATCATGGTTAAGCCTTCTTGTGCCAATTCTTCAATCACTTTCAGCACTTCATTGACCAACTCAGGGTCTAATGCTGAAGTCGGTTCATCAAACAGAATAATCGACGGTTGCATGGCTAGCGCACGGGCAATCGCCACACGCTGCTGCTGACCGCCTGAAAGCTGGTGCGGAAACTTATTGGCATGCATTTTCATACCAACTTTTTCCAGCATTGCTAAAGCCGTAACTTTGTTATCCAGCACCGTACCGCGCTTGTGATACAGCGGTGCAAGCATGACATTTTCCAAAATTGTTTTGTGCGGAAACAGATTGAAGCTTTGGAACACCATTCCGACATTTACAATTTGCTGTTTATATGCAGGCGATTCTTCAGTTAATTCCTGATCTTTTAAGAAAGGCTGACCCAATAAATTGACTGTACCTTTATTCAAGCTTTCTAAGCCATTTAAAGTACGGATAAATGTCGTTTTACCTGAACCCGATGGCCCAATTACGGAAATAACCTCCCCCCATTTAACTTTTAAATCAATCCCTTTCAGGACTTCATGCTCCCCATAGGCTTTATGAATATCAATCGCTTCCAATGCATATTCGCCATTGCGTTCAGTATTGATCTCTTTACGCGCACGGACAGAAGCTTGCGGCAGCTGCAGCAGCGGATCATTTTCCGCCAGCATCTCTGGTTTACGGTTCATAATATCAATACGGCGTTCAAACCAGCCGAGCAGCCAGCCAAAGACGGTCACGATCAGCACATAGTAGAAAGCCACAGCCAGCATAGTTTCCATCACCAAAAAGTTTTGGGTATATAAGCGCTGACCGACCAATAAAATTTCAGTGAGTGAAATGACCGAAACCAAAGACGTCAGTTTTACAATGGATACATATTCATTGCCCAGTGCTGGTAGCGCAACACGAAAGGCTTGTGGAATCACTACTAAACGCTGAATGCCTGAATATTTCATGCCCAGTGCTTTGCCTGCTTCAATTTGCCCCTTATGCACTGCTGTTAGACCGCCACGGTGAATCTCTGCAATATAAGCCGCTTCACTTAAAGTCATAGCAATCAGACCTGCAATAAATGGCGACGCCAAAAGTACACTGGAAGCTGGGAAAATTTGCGGCAGGTTATAAACAAATACCAGCAGGACCAACAGCGGTAAGCTTCTAAAGAACCAAATATAAAGATCACTCGACCATGCCAAAGGCTTGAATCTAGATTGTTTACCCAACGCCAGTACAAAGCCCAATACAATGCCGACCACCCAAACCAATACGCTGAGTTCAATGACGGTCCAAGTTGCGGCCCAAAAGTTTTTATGTGAAAACAAACTGAATGTATAAGACCAATTAAAATCCATTCAATACCCCACTCGCATGATTCTGTTCTATTTCCTTTGTTATAGCGAACTTTGAATGAATAAGTAATTTTGAAAAATTGAGGTCTTAATACAGAAATAATTAAGCAATAAAAAAGGCCAGATAACTGACCTTTTTAAAATGTGCACCTGTACAGCATTTATAATAAATACTGCATTTACCTTTATATAATGATCTAAAAACAAATATAAATACAAGTTTTATTTTAAATAACTTAGGCATAATAAATCAAAGCTGATTATACCCTTAAACTCATATAAAGCTTTTCTAAGAAAATATCACACTGCTGCAGCTGATCTATATCTACATATTCATTCGGTTTATGCGCTACAGCGATATCTCCCGGGCCACAAACCATCACAGGACAATGCAGCGCCCCTTGGAACAATCCGCCCTCAGTACCAAAGGAAATATTGCCTATAGAGGTTTCTTCTGGCAACAGGCTTTGAATAAACTGAACCGCCTCAATGGTTTTGGAGGTTTTCAGCCCTGGATATTGGTTGACTTCTTCAACCTCAATGTGACTGCGGAAGTCATCCTGTATTTGACTTAATATCTGCTCTTGAATAAGACTGCTGCTGTCCTCCGCCAAATGACGGATTTCATAATCCACCACACAACTGTTCGGTACAATATTCAGCGCTGTCCCACCATTAATCTTACCCACATGCACCGTGCTGTAAGGAATATCATAGCCAGCGTCCTTATGTCCTTGTTGACGGAGGTTCTGCTGAATGGTTTGCAAAGAAGTCACCAGCTGGCTGGCCACATGGATCGCATTGACATAATTAGGCGCTAAAGCCGAATGCCCCTCTTCACCGCAGCAGCGGGCGCGGAATACCGTTTTGCCTTTATGCGCCAATGCCAACTGCATCATGGTCGGCTCACCAATCACACATAAGATAGGGGAAATAATCGTGGAAGCCAGTTGATCTAAAATCCCACGTACACCAATACAGCCTATTTCCTCATCATAAGAAATACACAAATGCAGCGGACGTTTGAGCTCTAATTTTGAAGCTTTCAACATGGCGATGATGGCACATGCTAAAAAGCCTTTCATATCCGCTGTTCCGCGGCCAATAATTCTTCCGTCTTTATGCGTCGCTTCAAAGGCTGGCGAATCCCACTGCTGCCCTTCTACCGGCACAACATCTGAGTGGCCAGACAAGAGAATGCCTGCCTGATCACGCGGTCCCACACTGGCCAATAAATTAGCCTTGCTCTGTTCTGCATTAAAATTCAGTTCTGTAACAATACCGTTTTGTTCAAATAATTTTTGAACATAAAAAATAAACGCTAAATTGCTTTTATAAGATGTTGTATCAAAAGAAATCAATTTGTCTAACAGCTGTATTCTGTTTATTTCAGTCACTATTTATGCCTCTTCCAGTACAGGCTTTGCCTTTACATGCGGATCAAAGAAATGTGCATCGCCCATACCGGGTATGTATTGATTGGATAGGAATGCACGGCAGCGGCTGATGAATGCCTGCGACACCGTATTCAGATTTGCATTTTTTGCAGTCGCCAAACCAATTTTCATCGGACGGTTATCGCCTGCTATACGCAAGCGGACGAGTCGCTTGCCGTCTAATGAATAATTATTTTTCGGGCGCACATTTAAAATGGTATAGCCCAGATTATTGGCTACCATCGAACGGACAACATCCACATGGCGCGAAGTATGCGCCACCAACGGGCTTAACTTATGCTTACGGAACAATGAAATAAAGTAATCATTACTGAAAGGCATATCTAAAAGCACCATCGGCAGTTCTGCCAGTTCTTCTAAAGTCACCGCCACATTTTTTGCTAAAGGATGTGCTTCACTGACCAAAACATGCGGTGGCAGCACGGCCAAAGGTTCGAAATTAATCAGGTCATGATCAATATTTAAATCATAAGTCAGTGCGACATCCAGCTCATTTCGTGCCAGCTGGCTCAACAAAATCTGCTGATCATCCTCACTCAGTTCTAAAGTGACATTTTTATATAAATTGGCAAAGCCATGAATGATTTCTGCATAAATCATGGGTGAAAATGCAGTAAAACAGCCGAGCTTTAAGGGCCCACGGATAGAACCTGAAAAGTCTGCAGCCAAAGCATATAAACTGCTGGCCTGACTTAAAATGAATTTGCATTCCTGCATGACTTTTTCGCCAATGCTAGTCAGCATTAAGCCTTTTGCATGCTGGCGAATAAACAGCTGTACTTGCAATTCAGATTCTATGTGGGCAATCGCCGCTGAAATAGAAGGTGAAGAAACGTGAATTTTTTCAGATGCAATAATAATGCTGCCGCTTTCAGCTGTCGCAACAAAATATTGCATTTGACGTAAAGAAATTCGATTTAACAATGCCGCGTCCTTTTCAGCGCAGGCTAAGCATTATTCGTCGCCCGGCACACCATAGCTTGGAGAGCTGGATGGATCTAAAGCCCGTGCAACATAATCCTCAACTTGCGGTTCATACACTTTCCAAAGCTGATACAAGTCCTCAATTGGAGTTTCAGACCAATCAACCCGAAGATTAATCACAGGCCATTCCAGTTTATCGACCACCAGAATACCTGCTGAATGAACTGGGCCAGCTTCGCCGCCTGCATCTAAACCAGCTTGCAGCGCTATAAGCAAACGCTCTGCCAAACTGCCGGATGCCTGATGAAAAGCGTCAACCATGGCCTGAGGAACATCTTCATTTGCAAGCAGATTTCCCGCACCAACAGCATGCTCCCCTACGCACTGAGAATGAACACCTAAGGTATATTTGCCGCTAAATGCAGCAGGCTTTTCATCAAAATTTAAAACCGTCAGCTGTCGATACTCAATAAAGTCGGTATTTTTGACCAATTCAGCAATCGCATCGTCTGGCGCCAGATCATATTTGGTCATATCTAGCAAAATATTTGCCAAGTATGGATCTGTAATGTTCTGAGATGTTGCAACACCCACACCGGCCTTGGCTTGAATGCACCGCGATGCAACAGCTGGAGAAGAAGAGCTGATCGCTCCTCCAAATTGCCCCGTTTTATGACAGCGGGCAATAATTGAAAATGTCATAGGCTGCGTTGCTCCTTTTACTTAGTCAGGAATAACTGCAGTTGCATCAATTTCAACCAGCCATTCAGGACGGGCAAGTGCCGAAACGACAATACCTGTTGAAACTGGGAACACGCCTTTTAGCCATTTGCCAACGACACGGTAAACATCTTCACGGTAGCGCGGATCAATAATATAGATTGTGATTTTGCAAATATCTTCAAGTTCACCGCCAGCTTCTTCGAGCAGCATCTTAATGTTATACATGGCTTGTTCTGCTTGGCCCGCAGCATCGCCAATGCATACGCTTTCAGATGTATCTAGGTTTTGTCCAATTTGACCGCGTAAGAACACTGTGCTGCCGCGTGCGACAACTGCTTGGCATAAGTCATTATCTAAATTTTGTTCTGGGTAAGTTGCTTTTGTATTAAAAGTTCTAATGCGTGTATGTTTCATCTGAAGTGTCCTCTGTTTACCACAGTTTCAGTATGAATCAATCACTTGTGAAGGCAATTTCCCTTTTCCGTGTTAGTGCTTCAAGTTTTCCTTACTAGATATATTTTATTAATTAGCCATATAAGATGTATTTTAAATCTTGAATATTTTTATTTTATAAAATTCACCACTGCATGAAATTTTTATTTTTTTATGTGATACATGCAGTGATACAAGATGTAGTCTTTTAAGTCGTAAAGAATTTATAAACTGGCAATAAAAAAGCCTTAAATCAATAAGATTTAAGGCTTTTTTTAATTTTGGTGGGATGGCGTCAATTGAACTCAACTCCTAAGCTATTGATTTAGTGAACCATAAAGCCAATAGCGTTTTTCCTGTACCCATTTTTTACCCAAATTAGATTTAGTGCATTGAATCACAAAATTTGTTTTGTTCAAATCCATTAACAGGATTTGAAATGGTGTCCCGATTTTAACACGTACGCATTCAATATTAAAATATATGTTATAACATTACTTTTTTATATTTGTTTTTTTCATGTATCATTCAAGAGTACAACTTCAGGGTGAAAGTTATGTTTGACAATATAGATGCCTTAAAAACAAAATTAGATCAGCATCGTCCTCTTTCTCCTGCAATTGTAAAAAATCTACAAGAAGATCTTATTGTTCGCTGGACATATCATTCAAATGCAATTGAAGGCAATACACTGACATTGCTAGAAACAAAAGTGGTTTTGGAAGGCATTACCGTTGGTGGAAAAGCATTACGAGAACATTTCGAGGCAATTAACCATAGAAATGCGATCTATTATGTTGAAGATATTATTCGTAAAGAAGAACCTTTTTCTGAATGGCAGATTCGTAATATCCATCAACTCATTCTAAAAAATATCGATGATGACAATGCAGGACGTTATCGCCAACAAAACGTGTTGATTTCAGGTGCTACGACTAACCCACCCGACTATACATTGTTGAATGATAAAATGGCTCAGCTTGTCGATTGGTACAATACTGAGGCACATAAGCTACATCCTATTGAACGTGCAGCTAAAGTACATGCAGACTTTGTAGGCATTCATCCATTTATTGATGGGAATGGTCGTACATCACGCTTATTGATGAATCTCGAATTACTTAAAGCTGGATATCCGCCTTGTGTGATTACAGTAGAAAATCGTTTGGCTTACTATGAAGCTTTAGATCAATGGATGGCTTATGGAAAGACTGAAGCTTTTATTCAGTTGGTTTCTGAGGCTGTATTGGAAGGGTTTAAGCCGTATCAGGTTGTTTTAGGTATTTAGAGCTATCTAACTTACATTTTAATTTATTTGGATGGGATAGTGCACTCAGCGCGCATCATAAACATCAAACAAGCATTTAATTTATAAAGAATAATTATAATAATTTTTTCAATTTACCGTAAAAAATACCGTAAAAATTTAGTTATTTATGGACAGATACCATATCAACTTGTCCCATTATTGGACATCTAGCCAAAGTACATGCTGATTTTGTTGAAATTCATTAATTGTAATGTATGTACCTCACGCTGAACCGTACCGGGTTTGTCGGAGACATTTTTATTTAAGTTAGGCCACGTGACCTAACGGGTTAATCTTATCATAGTACATTGCTTCAAACTCAAAAGGCGATACATAACCCAATGCGCTGTGTACACGCTTTTTGTTGAACCAATCTACCCAATTTAATGTCGCAAGTTGTACATCCGCTAAACCTTGCCAGTCTGCTTTTAAATATTCAATCACCTCTGTTTTGTATAACCCATTCACTGTTTCAGCCAAAGCGTTATCGTATGAATCACTGGTCGTACCAACTGATGCTCGTAAATTTGCTGCTTCTAAACGATTGGTATAGCGAATTGAAAGATATTGAACACCTCTATCTGAATGATGAATCACATTCTTAGGCATACCTCGGTCATGCAATGCTTGCTCTAGTGCATCGAGCACCATGTCTGTATTCATACGTGTTGATACTTTCCATCCAACAATCGCTCGTGAGAACACATCAATAATAAAGGCGGTATAGACCCAGCCTGAATGAGTTTGAATATACGGGTGAGTAGACCAAGGGAATTTCACCCTTAGCCCCTCGCAGAACCGGACATGAACCTCTCAGCTCATCCGGCTCCCATTATCCAACCGATGGTAAACATCCCATTTTCCAGTGCACAAAGGCATTTGGAAAATCACGCGCAAGTCGCCCTAAGGCATATCTAGCCCGTCTTTTATGACGGGCCAAGTTTTTATACTTACGCCTCATCCAGCGTATAAGATAAGCATTCATGTGTTGCCAGATCGCTGACATTGCTGAACCATGGAATCGACCATAGTATTGCTGCCAACCTTGAAGAATTGGATTGAATATTGCAGATAAATCACTTAATTCGCGATTACACATCAGATGTAGATGCCATTTCCGAATAGTCTGTCGCATTGCTTTAAGTGCATCACGACTGACTGCAGGAGAGAAATTTACATAAACTCTTTTATACTTGTCCACAGCCTTACGGGGCCTAAACGTGTACCCGAGAAAAGTAAATTGAACATCGGGATATGCTTTACGACGATTAATATCTTGGCAATAAACAATCTTTGTCTTGTCTGGATGCAATTCGAGACCACATTCACGAAATCGTGCATCGATCTTTTGTAAAACAAGTTTGGCTTGAGATAAACTCCGACAATGAATTACGCCATCATCTGCATAACGGCAGAACCGTACACTTTGAAGATGTTTCGTAATCCACATATCAAAAGCATAATGCATAAATAAATTCGCCAATAAAGGACTCACAACACCACCTTGTGGTGTGCCGCGATTCCTTTCTAAAAGATGGCCATTTATGTGTTGCATTGGTGCTTTTAACCAACGTTGCACATATAAAAGAATCCATGGAATTTCACAGTGTTTCTTGAGTGCACGCATTAGTAAATCATGGTCGATATTATCAAAGAGACCTTTGATATCAAATTCCACAACCCAGTCATAATCCCAACTTCGTCTCCTCACTATCGCAATTGCATCATGGGCAGAACGCCCCGGACGATATCCATATGAGTTTGGATGAAATAATGGATCAATTTTCGGCTCTAATAAGAGCTTAACTGCTGTTTGCGCGACTCGATCTGCAACTGTTGGAATACCTAGTATACGCACGCCACCTGACTTCTTTGGAATCGGAACAGCCTTAACTGGCGGTGGAAAATAACTGCCAGAACAAAGTCGATTCCATAGTTTGTATAGGTTGTTCTTTAAATGCTTTTCGAATTGCTCAATAGATTCATGATCAACGCCTGGAGCGCCACCATTCTCTTTGACTTTTTTAAATGCCTCCCAGATTAACGCTTTAGGAATATTAAATGGTTTGGTCATAAAGTTTTGCTCCTCCTGCTTGCACAGTTGACAAATCCGTAGACCTGGATAATGCAACCCCTTCGCTCCATTACCATTACAGTAACTTCAACACTACTACGAGTTGCTCCGCCCCTTGGTGACGCATTGCTATTATCAGCCTTGCCTTTTGAGCTTGTGCCTTTCGCTTGACATCGCCACCGAAGGTTCCCGCAGTTCAACGTAAGAGCCTGAATTAGGATCGCGCTGCCTCTACGCCGGACACCGAATGGCCCGTAAGCAGGTAACGGCCAAACTAATCGCGGGGTAACTTCCATCCCCGGTTTTGATGTCATTTGAGTACTTTCGACACTTGAACGGCAGTTCACTGTTGTTCGCCTTCCTAATTCTTACCTGACATCTCTACGATGCCTTTTCCATAACGCTCACGACCGGGACTTTTGATCCAAGCCGCTTATGGTGGTTTGCTACCTGCTCCTGCAAGCCGATAGCGAGGGGCCATACCCTCATCTCTTACGCCGCTTGCTGCGGCACACTGAAGTCACCGACCCATAGTTGGTTTGGATAATCAGCAGTAAAATTACGTTTCACTAAATCATCCGCTCTTTTTTGATCATCTCGGCTACGGGTGGTGTATTTATTCTTCCCACGCCAAACACCCTGTATACCTAGCTTCTTCATCAAGCGAACCACTGTACAGCGTGCAATAACATAACCTTCACGTTTCAGTTGTTGCCAAACTTTACGTACACCATATCGACCTGAACTTTCTTTCCAAATTCGTTTAATTTGTTCAGCATGATGCAAATCATGTAGATCTCGCTTTGCTCGATGTTCTGGGTTTTCAGCAATATCTAGTGTTCGATAATAGGTAGAAGCTGAGATCGGTAAAATCCTACAAATCGCCTCAACACCATATAACGCCTTATTGTTATGGATGAAATCCACCATTATTTGTGTGGGCGGTCGAGCTCCGCCTGGGCGAAAAAAGCGGCTGCTTTACGCAGAATTTCATTGGCACGCTTTAATTCTTTGATTTCACGTTCCATTTGCTTCATTTTTTCTTGGTCAGATATCTGTTGTACTTTGGCAGGATTTAGTTGATCCATATGCTTTAAATACCAAACACGCAATGTTTCAGGAGTACAACCGATTTTAGGCGCAATAGCTGTGATTGCTGCCCAAGTAGAAGGATAATCTTTTTCAGATTCAATTAGTAATTGAACCGCTCTTTCTCTAATTTCGGGGGTATAGTTTGGTTTTTTCATCGGAATAGTCTCTCAGAATATTAACTCTCCGACAAACCCGGTACGGTTCACAATTACTTAAAATTATTTACAGGCTCTTAAAACGCCAAATCAAATAGCAGAGAACTTTTATCGGTTAGCTGCCTAGCATATCCCAAGTGAAAGTCTCCTGCTCATTCAGCACATATCAAGGTTTATACGGGTCAAGGATACTATTTCTAGGCTGTATACGCTGATAATGAGGTGTGATGTTCTGCCGTAAATATTTACGCACGGTATTTCTAGACACCCCCAGTTCACGACTAATGGCTTTAATAGATTTACCCTGTTGATGAAGAATTTGGATTGTCGCTGCTTGCTCCAAAGTTAACATATTGAGCAGTCCAAAATGACAGCTATATTAACCAAGGGGGTCATTTTTACACTGCCGCTAACACCATGCCTATTTTTTAATTCGGTTCAGATTTCCAGCGGTGTGGCAGTAATTATTCAATCTGGGTCACTTTATGTGTCGGCAGCCTTTTCAGCACATCACTTAAATAGGCATACGAATCCAGTCCATTCAGCTTTGCTGACTGGATTAAAGTCATGATGTTTGCCGCTCGCTGACCACTGCGCAGCGAACCTGCAAATAGCCAATTCTTGCGTCCTAAGGCCCAAAAACAATATCACACTCTTAAAATAAAAAAAGCTGGTTGCAACCAACCAGCTTTTTATTGTACCCATGCCGAGGCATGGATTCAATTCACTTTATCCAATAATAATCTGATGATTATCTAATAAAGTTTGTAAATTTACATCGGCAGCTTTATGCCCTTCAAGTACCAACAGATTTGCCCAATCATGCGCACCTGCAACACCATCACGGTCCACTTTCACCGTCGCTGTGCCATTCACATCTTCGACTTTAATGTACTGCCCGATATCGCCTTGATTGACATCCAGTAATCCTTGGAAGAATCCTTGGCTAAACTCAATCTTATCGGCATTGACATTCGCTCCAATCTTACCAACGGTAAAATCATTCCATGTATCGGTACCATTGCCAGCAGTCGCATCGGCAGCAACTAAAACATCATAGACTGCAGTATCACTACCTAAACCACCAACGAAAGTATCATTGCCTGCACCACCATAGAGGATATCGTCACCGGCACCACCCAGCAGATAGTCATTACCGGCACCACCAGCAATAAAGTCATTACCATCACCTCCCACCAAGTAATCATCTAAAGTCGTTCCAAAGATCGTGTCATCACCCGCACCACCGTTGTAGTATTGATAACCGATACCATCTACCGCCTCTGAAATACTAGAACTTGTGCTACCTGAACCGATACCTGAATAGATCATGGTTTGACTCGTATTATTACTGAAGTAAACCGTAATCGTCGATCCTTCCATATCTCTGGCATAACTGTCATTTCTAGAAATCAAGAAAGAACTATTATCTGTATCAGCAGCAAAATTAAACTCTTTACCTACAGTAAACTGCCCAGCCTTAAAGTCAATTTCTAAGAGTTCTGGTCGATTTGCATTTGTGCCTTTACGTTTAATCTCGTAACTTTGCACCATACTATTATTAATAATAGCTTTATGACTCGGGCTATCTGACTTAAACTGATTACCTTGTTTATCAGTATCTAAGGGTCCAGTATTGGCAGCACCAAAATGCACACTAGAAGTTCTAGAACCACTTAGATCAATCACCACTTTAGTAATTGAAGTATTTGGTTTGTCATTATGATATTGCAATGACCATGGAGTACCTGAACCTGTTTCGCCTTTGACAGTTGCGGTCAGCTTATGACCAACAAGGTCATTAGCAGCAGTTCCATTCTGAAACAAGTTATCTGTATTTTTGATATCTTTGTCTAAGCCTGTCGTTGCTTTATTAAAGTCAAGTACCTCTACTTCCAACGCTTTAGTTGTGGTCTTACTGTGCGAATTACTACTTTCAGTCGTAGTTGCTGAAATAGATAAGTTAATCTTACCAGTAAAGCCTTTGCTTGGTATTAAGCTGAGGTTATCCAAATTCCAGTCTTTAATACTCAAGCCTGTTTGACCCGCTTTAGCAGTAAAGGTATGTACACCATCGGTGATGGTGATACCAACTGGAATTCCATTGAGCTCAAGTGCAGTTAACGTTTCAGATCCATCTTTATCAATCAAATCGACCTGGATACCAGATAGCTTGATTGGTGTGTCTTGCATACCATTATCAACCGCTTCAGCAGAGAAGTAACCCCCATCAGGCTTACCTGTCGTATTGCTTACAAAACCACCCACGTCCGCACCTAAAGTCAGTAACTCTTCGGCACTACCATAAAGTTTGTAGTTTTCAGAAGTCAATAGTTTCGATGTTGCCTGAGCCCAACTTTGTCCTTTGCCTTTTTCTAGAACGCTAATGTTATATTCACCTCTACTATTTAGATTGGCAAAATAAGCTTCAAAAGTATAAAAGCCGGTTTTTTCAGGTACAAAACTGCTGATATTAATGGTACCGTTACCATCTCCGCCAATAATGGTCGGATGATAGTTGCCATAGGCGTCACCGATAGTTTGTGCTAGAACTTTACCTCCAAGCTCAATATGCATTGCATCATCGGCATAACCTTCAAAGCTATACTCACGCCCAGCTTCTAGGTAAATTAAGCCCGTATAAGACACAGCGTCAAATCTTGAACTAGCAACACTACTACCACTAAAGTTGCCTGCAAACTCGTTGGCACGTCCAGTGCTAGTTGCCTCAGCGGTGTCGAGCAAGTCTTCAAGCCCATTTGAATCAAAATTCTTTTTACTACTACTACTTAAGCTCAGTCTATTATATTGTTTAAAAATTAGACCTGTTGAAGCAGGTGCTGGTTTTAATGCAACACCTGAACCAGCTATACCGCCTGTGCTTGAGTTATCCCAAATATTGGCATTTAAGATAATGTTTGCACCATCAGCGACTGCTTCAACATTGACTTTTGCGGTAGTCGATATCTGCTGCGTACCATCAGAAACTGTGTAGTTCAGCACAATAGCATCCGTAGTATTGGCATGCGAAAAATGCTCTTTTGGTGTGAATGTCCATGTACCATCTGCATTGGCTACAATTTTACCCATACTTGGGTCTGCCAAAGTCACTGCAGTCACACTCAAACTATCGCCATCAATATCTTTGGCATTTTTCAGTAAATCTGCCTGTGTCAAGATGATCGATTGATCTTCTTTGATATTGAAAGACGTGCCTGGCGCAGTCGGTTGGTTGTTTAGACCAGACTGTTTTGAAACCACAACGTTACCTGCAGCATCTTCAGCATAGATATCAAGTGTTTTACCTTTCGCTAGCGCAGGAAGTGTTAATTTATATTCACCTGCAACACCTGTTGCAACCGCAGTGTATTTCACCCCATCAAGCGTTGTATACACCTGCTGTGCATCCGCATTGACTTTTACTGTCATTATGGTGCTTGCAACCGAACCATCCGCTGCCATTTGGTTGCTGACAACGATATTTTCAATCACTGGCGGTGTAGTATCGACTGTAAAGTTGAACTCATTTGATGCATCACTGAGCAAGCCAGTTTCATCATTATAAGCTTTTGCGGTAACTTTAACGTTACCTACCAACTTACCAGTGGTCACCGCAGCAGAAAGTTGATCAGATGATACATTCCATTCATAAACACCCGTTGCACCCTGTGGAATATCAATCTTAATTGGGGTGTTAATGTTATGTAAATACACCCAAATTTGGCTGACTAAACCATCTGTACCAAGGTCAATTGTACCTTTGATCACCCCTTGTGCATCATTGGTTACACCACCATTGACAATATTTCCAACAATACCACCTGCAACATTGTCTACATAAGCTATTACTTCAGGAGTGGCTAAACTCAACTCTGGGTTAAGCGTCTTACCATTATTGACACCAACGTTACCCGCACTATCCTCAACAAAAACTTGTAATTTAAGTGGATCATAGTTTTCAATGGCTTGATCAAGACTCACTTTAATATCTAAGTAACCATTAAATCCAAGTGCATCTCCACCTACTACACCTGTACCCACGATTTTACCATCGTACAGTACCGTGACAATATTACCTGTTTCGGCAGAAGTTTCGCCTGACTTGGTGACTAAAGCCGTCACCTGACCATGCTCGCCATGACTTGCATCAAAGCCAACATTGGTCGCCTCTGGCGGTGTGATGTCTGTCTTAAAGGTGTACTTGTCAGTAACCTCACTTAACTTTCCAGTGACAGGGTCGTAAACTTTAACCTGAATATAAATATTATCTTCACGTAGTTCATCTGCTGCCCAAATTTCATTTAAGACTTTTTGCAAGTCCGATTCCGTCAGTCTCCACGTACCATCTGCTTCAACATTTACCTCAATATCCGCACCATTTGGATACGGCTCGACCGAAGACTCTGTGTCAGATGTATTAAACTTATTGACATAGAGGCGAATAGTAGCTTTACCATTTTGCACTAATGCTAAATCGACTTTACCAGTCAGCTCGCCTAAGACATCATTGGTAAGCTGGGTGTGAGTCTCGCCATCATTCTCAACCACCTCTTTATCAACAAGACTTACTGTCGTCGTTGTAACACTGACTTTACCTGTAGTTGCAAAATCAGCATCCTTACGAACAGAGAACTGTATTTGATAGCTGTGACCTAATGTATCTTTAAGAGTAAAGGTTGCATGTAATGGTGCAGTAGAACTGTCTAGTTGCTCTTGAATGTCCGCAATATTCAAAACCCATGAACCATCTGTATTAAAAGTTATTTCACCAATACCTGAAAGTTCATTAGAACCTAAAGACTCTTCAAACTCTATCACCTGACCAAACTTATTAGTAATTTTCCCTGTTAGTTTACCTTGACCATCTGCAGCGATACCTGTGTCTGTCACTTTATTATAAACACTACCGATATTGTCATAGTAGCCTGTAATTTCAATCACAGACTTTGGTGGTGTAGCCACAATATAGTCTTGAGTTGATTGGGCGATATTACCTGCGGTATCCGTCACTTTTGCATGAACCTGACCATCTTTCAGCTGTTTAGAGATCTCAGATGAAATTTCAGCTGTCCAACCTTTCTCTGCGTTCACTGTCGCAGTTATCATGATTGGTGCACCATCTTCACCAAGAATTGGCTGACCTTGAGCATCTTTGAAAGTTAAGGTCACAGTTGCACCTTCAGACACACCATCGACAGTGCCTTTAATGGTGAAACCTTCTATTTTTTCACTCCACTGTACAAGATTATCTTCAGCAAAATCTGTAATTTTGATATCTGCAAAAGTATCAACCACTGCTGTAGCACTAACAATCTTAGAAATGTTACCCGCTTGGTCTGTTAAGCTGACCGATAACGCTAATGTCTTATCTTCACTTGGTGTTGTAAATTGGACTTGTACTTTCCCAGCCGCAACTTGTTCAGCAGTTAAGATTTGATCCTCACCATTAATCGTTAATGTATCTCCTGCACGCACAGAACCATCACTTGGCAATGTGACTGTGACTGTAACCTGACCATTTTCATCAATATCTGTCGCATTAATAAATGCATCAGCATTGCTTCCAATTGTCACAGTTGGTGTTGATGGCGCTGTATCATCTACAAACTCTAAGTCACCCACTGTTGCTGTAGTATTTGCAAGTGAGCCTTGCTCTCCAACCAATTCAATTTGAACTTGATTGCCCGCTTGAACCTTCGTGGTATCAAGTGTGAATGAGAACTCACCATTTGCATCAGTGTGACCGCGATAAATTTCTTCACCAGCGTGATCTTTAATGATAACCGTGGTGTTTGCTTCACTGGTTTGACCTTTGACAATCAACCGATCTGCTTCACCGTCTGCCATTTCATCCGTATCTACAGGCGTTAACTGAGATATATCTAGATTTACTGGAATATCTAGTTTAGATAAGTCATCTAAGCGCTCTTGAAGTTCTGGTTGTGCACCTGGAGCTAAACCGTCAACTTTGTCTTGAGCTATTGCTTTTAAGCTTTCTGCATTTTTCACAGCTTGCTCAAGTTCAGCTTTTTGAGCTGGCGTAAAGCCATTTTGTTTCGCATTTGCAATAGCTGTATTCGCATCTGCATAAGCTTGCTCAGCCACTGCAACAGAGGTTGATGCACCCGTCACATCTAATCGATCTTGAATATTTTTAGCTTGTGACTCTAAGCCCTCTTTCGCTGTACCTTCTGGAAGTTTATCAATCGCCTCAACCGCCGCATTTAACTTAGTTTGTGCATTAGCAATCGCTTTTTTAAGTGCTTCAACTTCAGTTTCAGTCAATTTATCGTCTTCAAGCGAAGTGACTAATTCATTCTCAGCCGCTGTCACTGCAGCTTGTGCTTCATTTAATAAGTCTTGTGCTGCTTCAACGCTGTCATCAATACCATCGCTGTCGGTATCGTTCACCCCAGGAACTGTGGTGGTCAAGCCATCTAAACGACCTTGTAGCTCTGTTTGTTTTGCTGATTCAGAGTCTGGTAAAGCATTAACTAAAGTTTGAGCTGTGCCTTT